>JAGLBQ010000299.1 GCA_023146675.1 Cocleimonas sp.
TTTACGACTCGCCCTGATACGTTAATGGGGGTGACTTATGTTGCCGTTGCGCCACAGCATCCTTTGGCACTGCAAGCAGCAGAGAATAATGCAGAGTTAACAAGCTTTATTGATGAGTGTAAAAATATCAAAGTTGCCGAAGCGGATATGGCAACGATGGAAAAGAAAGGCATGGCAACAGGCATTAACGCCATTCATCCTATTACGGGTGAAACGGTTCCTGTTTGGGTCGCAAATTTTGTATTGATGTCTTATGGCTCAGGGGCGGTTATGGCAGTTCCTGCGCATGATGATCGTGATTGGGAGTTTGCGACTAAATATGGCATTAATATAAAACAAGTGATTGATTCTGCCGAGGGTGAATCCGTTTCAGTGGAAGAGGGCGCTTATACAGAAAAAGGTGTGCTGGTTAATTCGGGTGAGTTTGATGGTTTAAGCTCTGCGCTTGCCTTTGATGCGATTGCGGAACATTTGACGAATCAAGGTAAAGGGGCTAAAACGGTTAATTATCGCCTACGTGATTGGGGTGTGTCACGACAGCGCTATTGGGGTTGTCCGATTCCCATTATTTATTGCGATGATTGCGGTGCAGTGCCTGTGCCTGAAAAAGATTTGCCTGTGGAATTACCAACAGATATTGAGTTTGATGAAACAGGTGGATCTCCGATCAAAAAGATGCCTGAATTTTATGAGACAACCTGTCCAAGCTGTGGCAAGGATGCGACTCGTGAGACGGATACCTTTGATACATTCTTTGAATCATCATGGTATTACGCCCGCTATACAGGTTCTGATAATGATCAGTCTATGCTCGATAAACGTGCTGATTATTGGTTGCCTGTCGATCAATATATCGGTGGAATCGAACATGCGGTATTGCATTTACTCTATGCGCGTTTCTTTCATAAATTAATGCGCGATGAGGGTTTGGTATCATCGGACGAACCCTTTAGTAAGCTATTAACGCAAGGCATGGTGCTAGCTAATACCTATTATCGTGACAATGAAAAAGGTGGGAAAGACTGGATTGCACCTGATGAGGTTGATGTACAGCAGGATGATAAAGGCAAGGTCATTGGCGCGACCTTGCAGGCTGATGGTAAGCCTGTGTTATCGGATGGCATGAGTAAAATGTCAAAATCAAAAAATAACGGTGTTGATCCACAACTGTTGATTGATAAATACGGTGCAGATACGTTGCGTCTGTTCTCAATGTTTGCAGCACCACCTGATCAAAGTATGGAGTGGTCAGATACGGGTGTAGAAGGCGCAAATCGTTTCTTACGTCGATTATGGCGACAAGTACATGAGCATATTGACTCAGGTGATGTGATCGCACTAGAGCTTGGCAGTTTGACAGATGAGCAAGCGGCGTTGCGTCGTAAACTGTATCTTACTCTGCAAAAAGTAACGGATGATATGACGCGTCGTTTCACTTTTAATACGGCAGTCGCCGCAAATATGGAGCTATTAAATGAAGTTTCCAAATTTGATAATAAAAGTGATCAAAGTAGGGCGGTTCGACAGGAAATATTTACCACTGTTTTACTCATGCTTGCACCCATAGCACCGCATATTTGTGAGACATTGTGGAAATTATTAGGAAAAACATCTTTGTTAATTGATGAGCGTTGGCCACAAATTGATAATGCTGCATTAGTCCAAGAAAATATTGAGCTAATGGTGCAGGTCAATGGCAAACTGCGTGGCAAAATTAAGGTTGCCGTCGATGCCAATGATGATGATATTAAGCAACAAGCGCAAGATACGGACAATGTGAAACGCTTTATTGAAGATAACTTAGCGGGCAAAGAAGTACGCAAAATTATTGTTGTTAAAGGGCGATTGGTTAATATTGTGGTGGCTTAAGAAGGTTTTCTAGGCAGGCTTCGGCATCCTTCACCCAATAAAAAGTAGTTTACACTTTTGTAGCTTGCATGAAGTTTACGTAATACGGGATAGTGCGTTTCTAGGACTTCCCGTATTACGCTTAGGCTGCATATGAGCTACGAAACTATCAACTGGCTTATAAAGGCTCCCAGAATTCTATTTATATTTTATATTGACGCTAACTTTATGTAGCTCTTGTAATCTAATTGTTTAAACTCCCTCTTGCATACCGACCAGTATGCATGTATCTTCAGCCATACTGATCGGTATGGTAAATAACAGTGAATATTCTAAAAAAGTCAAATAGTGACCCGTGGTGGCATTTGTGGAAATGCTGTCCCTGTGAGAGTCATAGTGGGCGCGGGGAAGAGACTCGTCAAAAGTTACTCCAGTCAGCCTTTGACGAAATACATAAAGTAGGTTTTCAGGCGGCTAGTCTTAGCAAGATTCTCAAAGACACAGGCATTACCAAGGGAGCGCTATATCACCATTTTGGTAATAAATTGGAGCTGGGTTATGCGGTAGTGGATGAGATTATTTTAGCCTTTTTCCAGCAAGTATGGATTGATCCGCTTAGGAAAACGGATGATCCAATCACGACAATACAACAAGTTTTGTCAACAACAGGGGAGAAAATGACGCATGAGGATGCGCGTTTGGGGTGTCCTGTCAATAATTTGGCACAGGAAATGTCGCCAATTGATGAGGGCTTTCGACAGCGCACGATGGCTATTTATGATATATGGCGCGATGAGCTAGAAGCTGCCATTGAACGTGGAAAAAAAGCAGGCAATGTGCGTGAAGACGCCGATGCACACCGCATGGCAATCCTCTTTGTGGCAACGCTTGAAGGTTGCATGGGGTTAGCAAAAAGCACGCAGAGTTTAGAGATGTTAATGGAATGTGGCAATGGACTGATTGAGCATTTGGAATTATTTCGTCGTTAGGATTAAGGGTTTAATAACATCCGAAACGATAATGATAAGACAGGATCACTTTGATGATAAAACAATACGCAAAAATTTTACTACAATGGAAATGGCTAGCATTAATACTAGTCATTCTTGCCGTAGGATTAGCAGGGTCGGGGGCAAAAAATCTCACCTTTAATAATGATTATAAAGTCTTTTTTAATGATGATGATGAGCGGGTATTAGCATTTGAAAATTTACAAGACACCTATACTAAAAACGATAATATTTTACTCGGTATTGCACCTAAAAATGGCAAGGTGTTTACGCGTGAAACACTGGCAGCGCTTGAGGATATTACAGAGCGCGCATGGAAAACACCCTATTCTATACGGGTTGATTCATTAGCAAATTACCAACATACGGAATCGGTTGGTGATGATATGTCAGTTGCCAATCTCTACGAGGAGGCAAAAAATCTTACTGATGAAGAGCTTGTTAAAATAGAAAAAATCGCAAGCAATGAACCCTTATTAGTGTATCGCCTAATATCAGAAAAGGCACATATGACTGCGGTTAATGTCACTATTGAGGTGCCACCTGATGGTGAAATGGGCAAAATTGTGCCGCAAGTAGTCGCTCATGCGCGTGAATTGAAAGCATATATCAACGAGACTTATCCAGAGCTAGATGTTTATCTCACGGGTATTGTGATGATGAATAATGCCTTTGCTGAGGCATCAAAATACGATATGTCACATTTGATACCACTGACATTTTTGATGATTTTGATTATTGTCTTTTTGTTATTGCGTAGCTTTAGTGGCGTGTTAGCCACTATATTAGTTTCACTCTTTTCAATTATAACGGCGATGGGATTAGCAGGTTGGTCTGGCATACAACTCTCTCCGCCTGTTATGTCTGCGCCTGTGATTATATTAACGCTAGCGGTGGCTGATTGTGTGCACATACTCTCTACTTGGATGCATCAAATGCGCCTTGGTATCGAGAAAAAAGCGGCAATGGTTGAGAGTCTGCGTATTAATTTAGCTCCTGTCTTTCTTACCTCATTGACTACCGCTATTGGATTTTTATCACTTAATTTCAGTGATGCACCTCCCTTTAGAGATTTAGGAAATATCTCTGCAATGGGTGTCATGGCGGCCTTTGTTTTCTCTGTGACCTTGCTGCCAGCGTTGGCAACATTATTGCCCTCTAAAGTTAAGAAGACAGATAAAAAGTCAATCCTGAGTGGTTTGATGGCATCACTAGCTGAATGGGTGATTGTGAAGCAAAAAGTGTTGTTAATTGGTATGACGGCACTGACTATCGTCATGATTGCACTTATTCCAACAAATGAACTCAATGATATTTATGTTGAGTATTTTGATGAGCGCATTAAATTCCGTACGGATACCGACTTTGTAGTTAAGAACATGACGGGTATTTATTTTGTTGATTACTCTCTAGACTCTGAAAAAGCGGGTGGGGTTTCAGAACCTGCCGTTTTAGCACAAATTGATCAATTTAGTGAGTGGCTACGTGAGCAGCCCGAAGTTATTCATGTTAATACCATTGCAGATACCTTTAAACGTTTAAATCGCAATATGCATGGTGATGATCAAAGTTGGTATCGCTTGCCTGATAGTCGTGAACTAGCAGCACAGTATTTATTACTGTATGAAATGTCATTACCGTATGGTCTGGATTTGAATAATCAGATTGATATTGATAAGAAAAGTACACGTCTCAGCGTTACCATGAAAACGATCTCAACAAAGAAAGTATTAGCCTTTGAAAAACGCGTGGACGCATGGATGGAAACCAATACACCACTGATTAAAAGTGTTGGTGCAAGCCCAACCATTATGTTTGCGCATATTGGCATGAAAAATATTAAAAGCATGCTGACAGGTACAACCATCGCATTGGTATTGATTTCTATTATTTTGATTGTTGCGCTGGGTTCTGTGCGTTACGGCTTACTAAGCTTAGTACCAAACTTAGTTCCAGCAGGGTTAGCCTTCGGTTTTTGGGCGATTATTGATGGCGAAATTGGTTTAGCCTTATCAATCGTAACCGCAATGACGCTTGGCATCGTGGTCGATGATACGATTCACTTTTTAAGTAAATATATTCGCGCCCGTCGAGAGCAGAATTTAAATGCAGAAGATGCAGTGCGTTACGCCTTTTCGACGGTAGGTGTTGCTCTATGGGTAACATCATTGGCACTAATCGGAGGGTTTCTTGTCTTATCAACCTCATCTTTTCAATTAAATGCAGGAATGGGGTTATTGACCTCGATTGTGATTGCATTTGCTCTATTAGCTGATTTTTTACTATTGCCTCCGTTGTTGATTAAGTTGGATGGCTGGTTGAGTGGCGGCGAGAAAGACACATAGTCGAGAATAGCTATATCAATATTATGTTTAAAATGAATAATTAAGGAAATAAAATGAATAAAATAATGATAAACGTTGCGTTACCTCTTGTTATCAGTGTTTTAACACTTAATGCAATGGCTGAAACGCCAGAAGCAAAAGGTTTGCGTATAGCGAAAGAGACCGATGCACGTGATGTTGGTTTTGGTGACAGTACCGCTGATATGATGATGACATTAAAAAATCGTGCGGGACAGACCAGCACACGTAAGCTCCATAGCAAGGTATTAGAGGGGAAGGGTGATGGTGATAAATCACTTTCCCTCTTTAATACACCTGCTGATGTGAAAGGCACGTCAATGTTGACTTTTTCACATGGTCTAAAAGCGGATGATCAATGGCTTTATTTACCTGCCTTAAAGCGTGTTAAGCGTATTAATTCACGTAATAAATCAGGACCGTTTATGGGCAGTGAATTTGCATTTGAAGATTTGGGCTCTCAAGAAGTAGAGAAGTATAAGTATAAATATCTACGTGAAGAAGCCTGTGGAAAAGGTTGGAAATGTCATGTTGTAGAGCGTATACCTGCTTATAAATACTCAGGTTATAGTAAACAAATTGGCTGGACAGACACCAAAGAACACCGTGCCGTAAAGATTGAATTTTATGATCGCAAAGGCAGTAAGATGAAAACATTAGTATCCTCTGGTTATAAGCAATACCTTGGGAAATACTGGCGACCTAGTGTGATGAGTATGCAAAACCACTTGACAGGAAAAAGTACGGTCTTACAGTGGACTAATTACAAGTTAGGCACAGGCTTGAGTAAGCGTGATTTTAATAAGAATGCACTAAAACGCTAATAATAAGACAAGCAAGGTAAAAACCTTATTTTCTACTAGAATATGATTGTTATAGAAAAATATGATTCTCTTACGAGAAGTAAAGCCTGATAATGTTATATTGTCGCGTTTTTCTAGTTATATTTAATGAATTAAATGAGGTTTCCTATGAAAAAGTCCCCAATACTTGCTATTTGCACACTATCATTATTTAGTTTTGCTACTAGCGTCCAAGCTAATACTATAAGTTATGATTATATGGATGTTGGCTATTCGTTTGTTAATGATTCAGTTGTAAGTGGCGGTGTAATACTCTCGGGTTCTTATGATATTTATGACAATGTAAATGTTCTTGGAAATTTATTCATTAGTACATCCAGTGATAAACCCGCTCCTAAAGATGCCGAACTAACCTCCTATACCATAGGTTTTGGCTATCACCAGAATATTTCAGAGAAAATGGATGTTTTTGCAGAAGCACTTTTGCTTAATACAGACGTTACTGTGGGTTCATTGAATAAAGATGATACAGGTTATATTGCAGCGGTAGGTGTGCGCAGTCCACTGAATGAAAACGTTGAATTGCTGGGTCGCATTGAACGTCGTAATAGTGACGCCCTATCTGAAACCGTGTTTACCTTTGGCGGGCTTTATAAGTACAGCGAAAAAACATTTTTAGGGCTTAAACTTAATACTGGCGCTGGGGATGGTTCGGAAGCACTAACCGCTTCAGTACGCTGGAATTTTTAATATTGTATTTCTCTGTTTAATTTGGATACGATGTTTTAGTTTTTTGCCGATCTTGTGCGAAGCTAAAACATTTTATTATCTTTCTGCAACGGAAATATAATAAAAACAGAGAAGTAACATGCTAAAACTACGAATCCCTCCGCCCATTTATGCACTCATTATAGGTACGTTAATGTGGCTCTTAAGCCAAACTGTCCCGCTCAGTCACTGGATTCCATCACCATGGAATAAAATCGGTTTGGTATTAATAGTAATCGCCTTTAGCTTCGAGCTTTGGTCTGCACTGTTATTTTTTCGATCACATACCACCGTTAACCCAATGAAGCCTGAAAATTCAAAAAAAATCGTCACCACAGGTACCTACCAATTTAGTCGTAATCCTATGTATGTAGGGCTATTGACGGTGTTAATCGGTTATGCGATTTGGCTAGGGGCGATTACCCCTTTTCTATTATTGCCTTTATTTGTACTCTTAATAACAACCCAGCAAATAATTCCTGAAGAAGAAATGCTCGAAAAAAACTTCGGAAAAGAATACCTTGATTATAAATTACAAGTGAGACGATGGTTATGAAACAACAGTATAAAAAACTAATTTTATCAGTCAGTTTATTATTATCTGCCACTTTACAGGCAGGTGATTTCTCAGGAAATATCAGCCTAGAAGGTCGTTACTTTCTTGATGATGCTGCGTATACAGGACAAAAAGCAGGTGGTTTATCACTCAGCTTGCAACCTGAATATAAGCACAAATGGAATAATGACCATAGTGTATTTACCTTTATCCCGTTTTATCGTTGGGATGAAAAAGACCCAGAGCGCACCCACGGTGATATTCGCCAGCTTGATGTGACGATGGCTAAAGGTGATTGGGAATTTCAGGCAGGTATTAGTAAAGTTTTCTGGGGTGTGACCGAATCACAGCATTTGGTTGATATTATTAACCAAACGGATGCCATTGATGGTAGTGATGGTGAAGATAAACTCGGGCAACCCCTCTTTAGAGTGAGTCAAATCTCTGATAATGGAGCATTAAGTTTCTACCTTCTTCCTTACTTTCGTGAGCGCACTTTTGCTGGCACAAAAGGACGTTTTCGTAGCACATTACCTGTTGATACGAAAGACGTAAGCTATGAATCATCAAAAGAAGAAAAACATATCGATTATGCGGTGCGTCTGAATCACACCTTTGATAAAATTGACGTAGGTTTAACTTATTTTGATGGCACATCACGCACACCGCTGTTCACACCTGATTTAGCGAATGGCGTATTAAAACAGCATTACCCACTACTTAAACAAGTTGGTTTAGATCTACAGTACACAGGTGAAGCATGGTTATGGAAGCTAGAAGCGGTGAACCGTGAGACTAAAAAAGAAAATTATAATGCTGTTGTCGGTGGCTTTGAATATAGCTTTCCTGGCATCGGAGACTCGGGTGCGGATCTTAGCTTGCTCACTGAGTATCATCATGATTCACGCGGTGAAGTCATCAACGCAGCATTTCAAAATGATCTATTTTTGGGAGCACGTGTGGGTCTAAATGATGTTGAGGGTACTGAGTTTCTAGCAGGCACTTTTATTGACTTAGACAATCAAAGCAAGATTTTTCGTGTTGAAGGCAGTCGTCGTATTGGTAAAGGTTTAAAGCTAAATATAGAAGCACAAACCTTTATGGATATTGATAAAAGTGACCCGTTAAATAGCCTTAAAAAGGATGGGTTTATTCAAGTTGAATTACAGAAATATTTTTAAAATAAGGAAATGATAATGATGAGCCTCAAATACATAATAGGAATATTTGCTGCTTTTGTGGCGATTGGCTTAGTAGCTTGTAACTCCAGTAATACAAAAGCAAAAACACCTGAAGAAAAATGTGCTGTAAAAGGTGGAGAGTGGAAAATGCTGACAAGAGGCGTCATGGGATGCAATATGACTTATAATGACGGACAAAAAAAATGTAATGACGGTACACAATGCAAAAGTAATGTGTGCTTATGGGATACACGCACAACAAAACTATCCAAGCATTGCGCAGCAACAACAATAGAGGTAATTCATGCAGGATGTACTGGAGGCAAGGTAGTTAAAGGGATGCAAGTGCCCTTAGGTTGCCCCTAAAAAACACCTATATGAAATGAAGGATGCCCATAATTCATTATAAAAGTATAAACAGCCCTTTTTATTAGAGCGCTTGTTTTTTCTCCAGCATAGTTAGATGCTGGAGAAAATATATAATATTGATTTCATGAATTTAGAGTTAAATTCACATGCATCTGCAAAAGCAGTTTATCCAATATTTCCTGCTCATTCTGAGAAACTCCAGCTAACATAGCATCAATCAATTCCTGCTCTTTCATAATATAAAATGAAACCTTTTCTTTAACACCAACATTTAATTTAAGTATAAAACTACGGCGGTCTTTCTCGCTACGTTCTTTTCTTACGATGCCCATTTTTTCAAGCTCTTGAACCGTTCTGGTTATTTGTGATTTATCTTTTCCTATTATTTGTGCTATTTCAATTAATGACTTTTCGCCTTCTATTGTCAAAATCCTAAGCAATGTGATTTGTAGCATTGACAGTCCTGAGTCTTCTTCTTGGACCATCTCTTTCATTTTCCTATCCATTAGAAACATAAGGTCAATGAAGTTTTTATGTATTGAGTGCTTGTTTTTTGAGTCAGGCATATTTGTTCCGTTTATTGGCATTCTTCACATGCCCGTTTATTTTATAGAAATTATTATAGCCATTTCGGGGAGTATAGTTGACTAATGCAACTATATTGATTAATATGGTTGCATTGATCAACTATATGAGAGAAAAATAATGTCATCAAATAATAACAAATTAGCGGTACTACACGATGTTACAAAAGTATATCAGACAGGTGTGGTGAAAGTTGAGGCGCTACAAGGAATTAATCTAACCTTAGAGCGAGAAAAATTTAGCTTTATTGTTGGTCCATCAGGGAGTGGAAAAACAACATTATTGAATATATTGGGCTGTATTGATGTGCCAAGTAGTGGGAGATTTACTTTATTAAATCAAGAAATTGGGGGGCTAAACGACAATCAGTTGGCTGATTTTCGTAATCATCATATTGGTTATATTTTTCAAAATTTCAATTTGATGGCAGTTCTTTCAGCTTATGAAAATGTTGAATATCCTTTAATTTTAAAAAATATTGCTAAAAAGGAACGTCATCAACGTGTTAGCGAAATTCTTGATTCGGTAGGGTTATCAAAGCGTCAACATCATCGTCCAGCAGAATTAAGCGGGGGAGAGCAGCAACGGGTTGCGATTGCTAGAGCATTGGCTAAACGTCCAGATCTTATTTTGGCAGATGAGCCAACGGCTAATCTTGATTCTAAAACAGGAGCTGAAATTATCGATCTGATGCTCTTAATGCAGGATCACTATAAAACTAGCTTTATTTTTTCAACCCATGATATGGAGGTGATGCAACATGCAAATGAAATTATCACTATTAAGGATGGCAAAATAGAGTCAGTTAATACAACAATAATGAAGCAAAAAGAGGGGGTATGAGTATGAATAATCTAAAATTGGCAGTGCGTAATCTCACTAGAAACCGCCGTCGTTCATTAACAACAATTCTTGCGATGGTCATTGGCATGGTCGCGCTATTACTCTTTGGTGGTTTTATATCCAGTATTTATTTTGGTTTGCAAACAGGTATTGTGCGTAGCCAAGGGCATTTGCATATTTATCAACAAGGCTATCTTGAATACGGTTCTAGTCGCCCGAGTGATTATTATATTGATCAGTATAAAACGGTGATTGATACGATTAAGCAGGATGACCTGCTGAAAGAAAATATCAAAGTGATTACGCCTACTGTTAGTTTGGCTGGAATTGCAGGAAATTATGCGGCGGATAGCTCAAAAACATTTTTTGGTGCAGGTGTTATCCCCTCTGATAAAAACAAAATGAAATTATGGGATCAGTATGGGCTGAAAGTGGTATCACCGCCTATGGTACTCACGGATACGAGTGTAGGTGAAGGTGTGCTCGGTCTTGGGCTGGCTAAAATGCTGAATTTATGCAAAAGCTTGCAGGTGCCTAATTGTACTGATCGTCCTGTTGATAGCGTTGATGGCGAGGTTGATGAGCAAATTCTTGCCTTGCAAGCATTGGCAGAGGATGAAAGTGAACAAAGCAAGGGGAATGCTACCAAAAATGGAGTGCAAATTGATTTATTAGCATCAACAGGCAGCGGTGCGCCCAATGTAGTCTCTGTGTCGATTATTAAAGCAGAACAAATGGGAAATAAAATACTGGATGATAATTTAGTGATTTTGCATTTAAAGCAAGCGCAAAATCTTGTGTTTGATAATGAGGGTCGTGTTAGTTCTATTATTATCCAGCTTAAAGACAGTGAAAAAATGGAAGCTATACAGCAACATTTGCGTCAATTGCTGAATAATAATATTGATTTACAGCAACAATTTGAAGTAAAGAACTTTACAGAGTTCAATAGCGAATTTTCACAAATTGTGAATATGTTTATTGTTATCTTTATCTTTATTGCCTTAATGATTTCACTGGTGGTTTTATTTACTACGATCAATACCTTAACCATGAGTGTTATGGAGCGTATTCCTGAAATTGGATCACTAAGGGCAATGGGCTTACGCCGTAGTGCTATACGCTGGCAGTTTTTACTGGAAGGCTTTGTGATTGGCATCACAGGTGCAACGATTGGCATTATTATCGCCATTATTTTGACCTTTGTCTTTAATAATAGTGGTTTTGGCTGGTCACCTCCAGGCAGTGTGGAAAGTCAGGATTTAAAGATTTTGTTGTTTGCTAATCCCTTGTTATTAATTGGTACATGGCTATTGATGATCATTGTCGCAACTGTTTCATCGATCTTGCCCGCACGACATGCTGCAAAAATGAATATTGTCAATGCCATTCGGAATACTTAGGAACGTGTACGGAATAAGTGTCTTTATTTGGTTGTGTAGACTTTCCAGTCTCGTAACCTGAATTGACGCTAGCCGTCTAATAGCTTGTCATTAAAAAATGTAAATACTAGAAAAAGGTAATAAATGATGAAACATTCAATGAAAAAAATAACTAAATTAAATGCCCTAAGTATCGTGATATTACTCACTTCTTTGTTGGGGTCTCCTGTTGTTAATGCCGAAAAATTAACGGCAATACAGGTGCTAGAACAGTCAGATAATATACGTAATCCTGGCGTTCCTTTTTCAACTCAGGTCACTTTAATTGAATATCATAAAGGAAAAGAAGCAAACCGCTCAGTGATTAAAGTTCACTCAAAAGAACAAAAAAAGGGAGGGCAATATCGTACTTTGGTGCAATTTTTACGTCCTAAACGTGATACAGGAAAGTTAATGCTACGAAACGGTAATGAAATTTGGTTTTATGATCCAGCTGCTAAAAATAGTATTCGCATGTCTGCGCAACAACGTCTAATGGGACAAGCCTCAACGGGAGATGTGATGACATCCAATTTCGCGCTTGATTATCATGCAAAACTAATGGGTGAAGCGGTCATAAAGGATGCAGCTAGAAAGCCGCATACAACGTATCATTTGCGTATGGTAGCAAAGACTAATGAAGTTGCTTATGCTTCAGCAGATTACTGGGTTGAAAAAGGGACTCATCATCCTATAAAAGCTAAGTTTTATTCTAAAAGCAAACGCTTAATGAAAATTGCCTATTACACCAATTTTCAACATCAATTGGGTGGAATACGACCTACACAAGTGCTGATTATTGATGGTATAGATACCAGCAAAGTGACAAAACTACAAATGAGTCATTTTAAGGCAATTACAATTCCTGAAGCATGGTTTCAGCGTAGTTATTTGCCACGTTTTAAAGGTAGGTAAAAAGAGAAAAAGAATCTTTTTTACAAAGACGCTGAGAGTGTAAAGGCATTGTTAATTCTTGTCTTAGCGTGCTTTGTGTCTTTGCGATATTAATTTTTTTAGGGACTTTTTTTAGTGTTCCTTAGGTATCAATGATGAAAAATTCAAACTTTAAAAAACTAATAATACTCTATTGTTTTGCCACAACGTCCGTGTGGGCGGCAAGCAATGAGGATGATGATCTCAGTTTTTTACCCCCTACTGTCACGGCTAATGCAGAAAATGTAGAAAGTGAAACAAAGCCAGTAGATGTATTTAAGAGCATAGAAAAAAAGCAGTTCAAGTTCACACTAGACAATACATTGCAATCAACAAACCTAAAAGATCAGACCGATTTAGTTTTCAAGCTTCCCGTACTGAGTAGCACTAGTTGGACAAATCTGACACGTGTAGGGATGCGCAGTGAAACCGCTCTGAGTGCAGTGATTGATTTAAAAACCGATATTTTACTCAATGCCTATACCCGTGAAGGGGAGAGTTTTAATGGCTCTGATGATCTTCGATTGGATATTAAAGAAGCCTATTTAAGCTGGCAAAAATCTCCCACAGTATTTTTTGATGTAGGGCGAATTAATATTAAAAATGGTGTTGCAACTGGTTTTAACCCAACTGATTATTTTAAAGTTGGCACGGTGCTTGATCGCAATACGGAAGATGTCAGTCAGTTGCGTGATGCTAGATTAGGGGCGCTTTTAGTGCAAGCTCAAACACTTTGGCAAGGTGGCTCCCTTAGTGTTGCTGTGGCTCCTAAAGTTAATCCCAAAACTAATAGTTGGACAACAAATAAAGAGGTTACAGGGCTTAATTTACATAAGAGTAATGATCGCTCGCGTGCTTTATTAAAACTGACGCAGGAGATAAGCGATGGATTTAGTCCAGAACTGCTGTATTACAATGAAGCAGGTCATCACAATGTAGGGCTTAATCTAAGCAAAGTAATCAATAAAAAATGGTTTGCTTATGGGGAGTGGAATATTGGCAAGCATAGAAATCTAATGGATGAAGCATTACTTGATACAAGGAAATCAGCGCAGTTAAGCCCCATGATTGCACAAACATTCGCAGTGGATAAGGGCAAAAGCTATCAGCAACAAGTCGCGATTGGTGCCTCCTACTCATCTGAATCAAATATCACCACCAAGGTTGAATATCACTTCAATCAGGCAGGCTTATCAAAAAAACAAGCCGATAACTGGTTTGCACTGGGTTTAAAGGCAAGGAATCCCGCTGAAATAGGGCAGTTATTATCCGTTCGCAGCTTAGCGCAAGCAAGAGGAGAGCCATTAGGAAAGCATAGTCTATTTATCCGTTCAAGCTGGGCAGATGCAGGAATGGATGATGTTGATTTAACAGGCTTGTTACTAATGGATTTAAATGACAAAAGCTTTATCGCACAAGCACAGGCGGCCTATGAGCTTAATAATAAAAGTGAAGTATCACTGCGTATTGCTAAATATCAAGGCAATAAAAAGAGTCTTTATGGCAGCTTAGGACAGGATTATACGGCTAGTTTGTTGCTAAAATATGATTTTTAGGAATAACGATTAATGAAAAGCTATTTAAAACTAATATAGCAGTGACGCTTGTTGTGATGAGTAAATTTACAAGGGAAATATGGGGTCAATTGTTTAGTGGTCACTATGAGTAATTAATAATTCCTTATTATTCTTAGTTAATTTCTTAATAGCACACTCACGCTTTGAGGCTTCTGAGCGTGAGTGATACGTTTCTTGATAAACCACTTTAACAGGTTGTCTGGCACGGGTGTATTTTGCACCTAATTTATTACCATTATGCTCAAGTTCACGACGAGAAATATTTGTAGTAATGCCTGTGTAGAGGGTGTTATCAGCACAGCGTAGGATGTAGGTGAACCAGATTTTTGTCATTCTATCGTTTTTTCCATTTTTAAGGCAGTTCAAAAGAGATTGATGATTTTCGTTTTTTCGCTATCAGGCTGGGAATTTTTTAATAGCTGCAATATACCGCCTCATATTTTGGTAGAATAATAATAAAATTAGCTGGTTAGTATTATTTTAATTCATTTTAAAACGTCATTGGACAAGGATATTTAAGATGAAATTTAAAGCAAAAAAAATCTATTCAGAATAGTTAAATTATTTCATATAGATGATGTACTATACACAATCAATAAAAACGGGAGGACTTATTGATCGTGATAAATGATAATTCGCAGCACCTTACCCCAGGTGCATTACCGTCATCGATGCAGCTGACGCGCGATGGTCAACTAAAGCATTTTCTTAGTATTGAGGGTCTTCCTCCACTCTTGTTAGAAGAAATTCTTGATAGGGCTGAACAATTTCTTGATCTTCCTAATAAAGCTCAAAATAAAGCGCCTGTTTTACGCGGTAAAACGGTGATGAATCTATTTTTTGAGAATTCCACTCGCACACGAACCACTTTTGAACTTGCGGCACAACGCTTAACCGCTGATGTGGTCACCTTGGATATTCGTAATTCTGCAACCTCCAAAGGTGAAAGCCTGTTGGATACTATTCGTAATCTTAGCGCAATGAATTGCGATATGTTTGTAGTGCGCCACCAACACAGTGGCGCGGCACATTTTATCGCACGTTACTGTCCACCGCATATCAGTGTGTTAAATGCAGGTGATGGCTACCATGAGCATCCAACACAGGCGATGCTGGATATGCTCACCATTCGCCAGCATAAAAAAGAGTTCCCGCCGCTTAAAGTCGGTATTGTGGGGGATATTTTACACTCCCGCGTGGCACGTTCACAAATCCATGCACTGACAACCTTATGTACGGGTGAAGTTCGGGTTATTGCACCGCGTACCTTGATTCCTGCGGGGGTTGAGCAAATGGGCGTGAATGTGTATACCAATATGGAACAGGGACTGGATGATCTGGATGTTATCATTATGTTGCGCTTACAAAAAGAACGTATGCAAGGTGGCTTACTACCCTCAGAGCGAGAGTATTTTTCACTGTATGGTCTAACCGAAGAGCGGCTTAAATTAGCCAAACCTGATGCCATTGTTATGCATCCTGGACCCGTTAATCGTGGTGTAGAAATTGATTCACGGGTTGCCGATGGCTCGCAGTCGGTTATTTTAGAGCAGGTGAGTAATGGTATTGCGGTACGCATGGCGGTGATGGCAATGGTAATGAGCGGACAGGCAATGGAGCAGTCGTTATGAGTACGCTACAACTAAAATCAGCTCGGCTGATTGACCCTGCTAATCAACAAGATGTGGTCACTGATATTGCTATTGAAGCAGGGGTTATTAGTGCGATTGGTGATCTGCCTAATGATTTTAAAGCAGATAAAATAATTGATGCGGAAGGTCTGTGGCTAATGCCAGGTCTGGTGGATCTGTCGGTTTATTTGCGTGAGCCAGGACAGGAAAATAAAGCGACTATCGCACATGAAATGCAAGTCGCGGCACAATCAGGTATTACCACTGTTTGCGCCATGCCTGAGCTAGAATCTCCTATTGATAGTAGCGCCCGCATTAATCTCATCAGAGAAAAAGCACAAGCAGCAGACAATGCAGCGCAAGTTGAATTGATTGGTGCATTAACGGCTGGCTTAAAGGGTAAGCAATTGAGTAATATGGGCAGTCTAAAAAAATCAGGTTGTGTTGCTGTAACGCAAGGACTAGCGCCCTTAAATAATACAAATCTGATGCGTAATTGTATGGATTATGCCGCAACCAATGAATTAAAATTATTCTATCAGCCAATAGAGCACAGTTTATTAGCCGATGGTTGCGCACATCAAGGAGCAATAGCAACACGGCTTGGGCTTCCTGCTATTTCATCCAGCGTAGAAACGACAGCTATGGCACAGATGTTAACGCTGATTGAAGAGACTAATGCTACGGTTCATTTTTGTCGTCTATCTTGTGCTAAAAGTGTGGAGCTATTAGCCATAGCCAAAGGTAAGGGGCTACCCGTAAGCGCAGATGTAGCTGCGCATCAGCTCTTCTTAACCGACATGGATATTAGTGATTTCAACACCTTATGCAATACTATGCCTCCCTTACGGAGTATAAGAGACCGTGATGCACTTCGACAAGGCGTTGCTGAAGGTGTTATTGATGTGATCTGTTCGGATCATCAGCCCCATGATATTGATGCAAAATTAGCGCCATTTCAACAATCCAGCCCAGGAATATCAGCATTAGAAACACTCTTACCATTGACGTTAAGATTAGTTGAAGAAGGCGTGTTGACACTCGCACAAGCGATTGCATCTGTTACACACAAACCCGCAGAAATTATTGCCAAGCCTAAAGGAAGTTTGGGAGTAGGGCAGGCGGCTGATCTTGTTTTATTTAACCCTGAAAAGATGCATGATATTTCATGGGAGAGTATGCAAAGTAAGGGTAAGAATAGTCCGTTTTTTGGCTGGGGGTTTACGGGTAGAGTAGAGGTTACAGTGATAGCGGGTGATGTGGTTTGTCGTTAATACATTATTTTCAGATGTGTTGAACTAGTTGCGATGCTCGTTATTGGGGATCGTATGTAGTATTTGCATCATGGAAGTGAGCCTTCAGGCTCACTCAAAAAGTTACTTTATCTTCGCACTTTGAATCACAGTTATAAGAGACTTGATAATTAGGTATTTTTCATAATGCGTGCTTTGTCACGATTCCAATCTTGTTCTTTTGATGAAGCCCGTTTATCGTGTAGTTTCTTGCCTTTACCTACACCAATTTCAATCTTTACATGATTGTTCTTCCAGTAAAGACTGAGGGGGATAATAGCATTACCTTTACGATCTACTGCTGCTTGCAAACGCACGATTTCATAATCATGAAGTAGTAATTTACGTTGCCGTGTGGGGTTTGGATTAACGTGAGTAGAGGCTGAAAGCAGGGGGGATATATGTGATCCTACCAGCCATGCTTCACCTTGGTGAAAATTAATATAACTTT
>JAGLBQ010000003.1 GCA_023146675.1 Cocleimonas sp.
CTGCATCGCTTTATTGCCAATATTGCCTTTGGTGGCGCCATTGTGGGAGCCTATGCGGGCTATAAATTCCTTTCCGCTAAAACCATGGAAATGCGCGCACATTATGATTGGATGGGCTACACCGCTAACTTTATCGCTATTCTCGCCTTTTTACCGTTACCGTTTGCAGGTTATTGGTTAATGGCTGAAATTTACGCTTATTCTCAGCAGATGGGGATTACTGCAATGGGTGGCATTCTCGCATGGTTATTTATCGTGCAAGCAGTATTGATTGGCACTATTTTACTGGCGGGGAATTATTATCTCTGGTCAGGTATGTCCCGTACCGATGGCTCTAAACGCTATCTCTGGATGATCAAATACATCGCATTTGTGCTAGTCGCCTGCTTCCTTGTGTGGGTAACACCGCATACACTGATTCTAAGTGCCGATGAAATTAAACAACTCGGCGGAAGTCATCACCATTTACTTGGCCCATTAGGCATTATGCCCGCAAAAAATATCGCGGTGAACTTAATGCTAATTTTCACTTTCCTCTCCTTCCAGCTTTATCGTCGTGCCGATAAGGTCGCAACAGTGAGTTATGCCCCAGCGCTGAATATGCTGATGATCGCCATTTATGTGGTGGCGATTGTGAATGTTATTTATGCAGGCGTGTATTACGGCTATTTCACCAATACGGTCTACAAAGTTGGCTCTAGTGTGATGCAAGTAGTGTCTACCTTAGTGGTCATTGTGGCGGGTATTACCATTGATGCGTTCTTATTTAAAAATGCTAAAACCATTCCCGCTATTTGGGGGCGTGTTAGTAATCGATCCCAATACGCACTATTCGCTCTGCCCATTGCCTTTACTTGGTTGATGGCGCTGATGGGCTATGTGCGCTCCTCAGTGCGAACACATTGGCATGTGTACACAGTGATGAAGGATAATTCCCCTGATAACTTTGTACCCTCAATTGGCTATGCTGGCAATATGATGACCATTGTGACAGTGTTATTTTTGGTGATGGTGCTGTTTATTTTCTGGATTGCCTCATTAAGTGAAACCAAACAAAGCAAACCCCTAGGGGAGGTAGCAGCATGAGTAGCGAACAATCAAACACCTCCGCAACACCACTTGAAAAGACAGAAACGAATGTACTGTTAAAGGTCATCGGTTTTTGTGTAGCACTGACCTTGGTGTTTACAGGCGTAGCTAATTTATTGCCTCAAGTTGAAGGCGAAGCTCCTGTTGATAAAGAGATTGATTTATCCTCACTCACCCCCGAATCTTTTGCCGCCTTGGGCGAAGAATTATTTATGGGTAAAGGCACTTGTACACTGTGTCACAAACCTCCGCCACTTGGACGCGCACCTGATATTCAAGGGGAAAATATGGTAGCAATAGCCGAGGAGCGCCTAAAAGATTCCCGCTATAAAGGTGAAGCAAAATCAACTGCTGACTATATTTTGGAATCGATGAAAGATCCTAGTATTTATGTGGTGAAAGATTGGGGCGTTGCAGGAACCAATGACAGCGTTTCCCCAATGCCTAAAGTACATGCGGCACCGATTGAATTATCAGATGTGGAAATGGATGCCGTTATTGCTTATCTACAGCATAAAGACGGCAATGATATTACGGTTAAATTACCTACTGAAGCCCCTGTTAGTGATAAAAAAGCAGAGGCTGATAGTGCTGGCACACCTGCTCCAGCGGCTAATGCAGAAGACGCGATCAAAAAATACGGCTGTCAGGCTTGTCATAATTTATTAGGTACAAAATCTCCCGTTGGTCCTTCACTTGATGATATTGGCTCACGCTTAGATCCAATGCAAATTCAAGAAAGCATTATCGACCCTGCCGCAGTACTAGCTGAGGGCTTTGCCGATATTATGCCAAAAGACTTTGCTGATAAAATGACAGTTAAAGAGTTGAAGATGATTGTTGATTTATTAGTGAACAATAAAGGTGATGGAGCTGTTACTAAAACAGCAACACCAAAGATTAAAAAGACAGTAGTTGAACCGGCTAAAGCAGAACCATCTGAAACAAAAACCTCAGAAGTAGAAAGTAAAGAAGAACAATCCACAGAGCCAGCAACTAAGGAGAACGAACAATGAATGAGCCTAAAAAAAGTCGTTTTCGTATTCCTGCCTTATTCCAAGCGGTTGCGGTATTAGCCATTGTTTATTTTGCACTGAGCTACCCTGCTTTAATGTTGCCTAAAACACTGTTGATTCAATATATGATTATTATTGTGATCGGTGTTTTGCTCTATTTTTCCTTTGATGAAGAACGTTGGACTGATTTTAAAGCACCTATCTTTGCCACCTTGCGCAAGCCTAAACTTGCTCCTGTGCGTTGGTTTTTTTTATTAGCCTTTCCTGCCATCATTGCTTATACCGTCTATGGAATGGTAAAACCCTCTTTTGATGCGCCACTTGAGCTGCGTCAAACCCACCCTGCACCACCGTCTAAGCTAAAAGTTTTTAATAAGACTTACGATCTAACCAAGCTAGAAAATCCCATTCGGGAAGAAATGGTAAAGCATCTAAGCAATAATCCTACCAAAGCATATGAGATCTACGATAAAGCCACTAAGGCAGGTCAGGAGGTTTATTATAAAAATTGCTTCTATTGTCACGGTGATTTAATGGATGGTGATGGGCATTATGGTGATGCCTTTAACCCGCGTCCGATCAATTTTCAGGACGTAGGAACCATTGCTCAGTTACAAGAATCCTTCCTCTTTTGGCGTATTACCACCGGTGGACCTGGACTACCTAAAGAAGGCACACCGTGGAAATCAGCGATGCCCGTTTGGCATGAGATGATCAATGAAGAGGATGTTTGGAATGTCATCACTTATCTATACGATTATGTCGGACAAGTGCCGCGCATGTGGGACGCCGAGCAATCTAAACTAGTAACAGGCGTAAAAGATAAGCTAATCAAAGAACGTGCCAACATGCAAGGCAAGGATCTTTATAATCTACGCTGCGCCGTTTGTCATGGTGATGAAGGCATGGGCGATGGGGTTGCCGCTGATCTACTGTATCCACGTCCGCGTGATTTTTCTTTGGGTATGTTTAAATACAAAACCTCACCTGGGAGCTTACCGCCACGCGATGAAGATATTTTAGAAACAATCCAACACGGTCTCACAGGAACAGGTATGCCAGGCTGGAAATCGCTAATGAGCGATGTGCAAATGAAAAGCCTCATCCCCGTGCTAAAAAGTTTTGATGTAGCAGGTACATGGGTGCCAGAAGATGCCGATGAAGATAAAATAGATGATGAAGGTCGCTATACAGGCACTGATTTCATCAAAATAACAGAAATTGAACCCACCGAAGGACAAATAGCTTACTCTGAGGGCTCCATCAAAGCAGGTAAAGCCGCCTTTATAAAAGCCTGCGCAGAATGTCACGGTGATGCAGGACGCGGTAATATTATCTCTGGTAAACGCCTAGAAGATGATTGGGGTGGACGCATTTGGCCACGTGATCAAACAGCTCCTTGGACGTGGCGTGCTAGTAATGTCGAACCAACAGCCGACCTACTCCCTGAAGCTGCACGCACTGAAACTGTCAAGAAAATATACACCCGCCTTTCAATTGGTATTATCGGCACCCCCATGCCCGCCCATCGCGCGGTAGATGAGGGTAATAAAGACCCCGTTAGCCTAGAAGATCGCTGGCATATATCCAACTATGTGTACTCATTACGCGAAAATGCAGCCCCTCCTCCGGGAGAAACATCGGTTATCAATGGTTTATTAGTCGAAGGCTCGTTACCTAATAGCGAAGATGATCCTGTATGGCAAAAAGCCAAACCCGTCACCCTACGCCTTGCGCCTAATCTGATCAAAGAAGATCGCTTATTTACGCCACTTTCAGAGGCCATCACGGTAAGAACGCTGTACAACAAAAGCGAAATTGCCTTTATGTTAGAACTAAATGATCGCACTGACAGTCGCCCGGGAGAAAAAACCTCCGTTGGCATTCAAGACGATCGCTTTAAACTAACACCCGATGCCTTCGCGATTCAATTCCCCAAAGAAGGTGCCTTTGCAACCTCACCCGTGGTCACAAAACCTTTATTTAGACACGGTGACCAAGCACACCCCACTACCATCTGGTACTGGAATGCAGGAAGCATCGAGCCAAAAACTGATCCAATGGTGACACTTATGGACGCTACAGGCCCCAATAGCAAACTCAAACCTCGTGGCGCAGAAGACCTAAAAACAGAAGGAAAATGGAAAGATGGACGCTGGCGTATCATAATGAAACGCGCTTTAAAAGGTGGAAAATCAGGCGATGTAAACTTCGCAGAAGGTCGTTATATTCCCATCTCCTTTGCTAATTGGGACGGTAGCAACGGAGAAACAGGCTCTAAACACACGCTCACTAGCTGGTACTGGTTACTGCTTCCACCTAAAGCTAATTTAGTCAACGTTTATGGTATTCCACTGCTGGTATTTTCATTCTTGCTATTACTTGGAATATTACTGGTCAAAGGACAGAGAAAGTATGCTTAATGCAATAGTTCTCGTCTGGTAGGAGATAATAAGATGAAAATAAACGTATTCGCTATCTGTATCGTTTTTACATTACTAGTATCTTGTAATGGTAATGACGTAGCAACAAAAAGCACTCATACTGACAAAAAAGAAGCATCACAAAAACCCAAAGATAAAGTAATCGCCACAAAAGACCAACGCCCAATAGATCAACGTGGTGGAGAATTTACGCTCTTTGGTAAAGAGGGTGCTGTTTCTTTATCCGACTTTAAAGGCAAAGCAGTTGCCATTTATTTTGGCTATACACAATGCCCTGATGTCTGCCCTACCAACCTTGTATTACTCAGTATTGCATTAAAACAATTAAATGAAGAAGAGCTAAAACAGTTTCAAGGGATTTTTATCAGTGTCGATCCTGGACGTGATAGTCCTGACTTGCTAGCAAAATACACTCAGTTTTTTCATCCGAAAATCATAGGATTAAGCGGAGCACCAGACGACCTTGACCCCATTGCAGCAAAATATGGTGCATACTATGAAAAAGTCAGTTACTCCAACTCTGCCCTACTTTATGGTATTAGCCACACATCAGAAACTTATATTGTAGGAAAAAATGGCAAATTAATGGCAATAATGCCACACGCGGCACCTGCTGAAGATATAGCGCAAGCGCTTCGATCTGCGATGAAATAAATATTGTTTTTTATCAATTATCCCTGCGCACGATGGCGCAACAGGGCTTGCTAATAACGTTCAGTGATAATCTAAGCTGGAATCAAAAAAATATGATGTAGCCC
>JAGLBQ010000030.1 GCA_023146675.1 Cocleimonas sp.
TTTTCTTTGTAACTCTATGAATTAATAGGCTGTCCCGCCTTAAGTTGGTAGCCAGTAATTATAATTATCTTAAGGTAACTAATATGAATAACGGACTAGTCCCCAATCTAATGACCGAAAATGTAGCCGATACAGTGCGCTACTACCAAGATACACTAGGCTTTAAATTACTAATGGCAGTAGAGCCAGTAGAAAATTCACAACCTAATTTTCCTACAAAGCTAACTAAGAACATGTTCTTAATCTGGGCAAATATGAGTTTTGAGAATGCTGAGTTTATGTTCCAAAATCGTGAAAGCCTAGTTGAAGAGGTTCCTGTACTTAAAGATGCCATTATTGGTGCAAGTCAGACGTTATATATTCGTTTAGAGTATGATATCGATGCGCATTATGAAAATTTAAAAGATAAAGTAAATGTTGTTGTTGAGCCAACAACTAAGTTCTACGGAATGCGTGAATGGTATTTGCAAGATTGTAATGGCTATGTGCTTTGTTTTGGTCAAGCGATTGAAGGAGCGACAGATGAGTAAAATACGGTGTGAATGGGCGAAAGGAAATATGCTAGAAAAAGCGTATCATGATGAAGAATGGGGAAAGCCTGTACATGATGATCGCTTATGGTTTGAGTTTTTAACGCTAGAAGGGGCGCAAGCAGGTTTAAGTTGGTCAACTATTTTAAACAAGCGTAAAGGTTATTTGCTTGCCTTTGATCATTTTGATGTAGAAAAAGTAGCAAAATATGATGAGGCTAAAATAGCAGAGTTGCTGGATAACCCAGCTATTGTGCGTAATAAACTTAAAGTAAATTCAACCGTTACTAATGCGCAATATTTCATTAATGTACAACAAGAATTTGGTTCCTTTGATGCTTATATCTGGCAATTTGTTGATGGTGAACCAAAGATAAATCATTGGAACAAGAGTTCAGAAGTACCTGTTAGTACCGCAGAGTCTGATGCGCTGAGTAAAGATTTAAAAAAGCGAGGTTTTAAGTTTATTGGTACGACTATTTGCTATGCCTTGATGCAAGCGACCGGTATGGTGAATGATCATACGACTGACTGTTTTTGTTATCATGAGAAGTAAGAAATTTAGTTTTTTAGTCATCAATTAATAAGGTCTTTCTCCAATATAATTTCCTGGCGGATTGTAATTGCAGACCCAAAGTTGTGATTTATCAGGGCAAATGGCTATAGCGCATCCTACCGCCTGAGTTTCGTGCCAGACTATCTGTGTATAGTGTCCGCATTGTGCACCTAGGCGGCAGCTATTGCTATTATAGTTATAATCGATATCTTCATCTGCCCATGATTTTATAACTTCACTAATACTGATTTGTTGTAACTCGACCTTGCCATCTGACCAACGTTTTGGACTAGCCCAGAATAAATTCTCGCCATGTATCTGTTTAAAAGGACCGCTGTGATGTGGGCGATGTTTCATATAACAATTTTGTGTGTTTGCTTGGTGATTAGCCCACTGCTGTGCGTATTTTGCTAATTTATTTGACCAATGGAGTGGTTTTAATCCTACTCGTGCGCGCACAGAATTATGACTTGTTAGTGTGCCTCTAAATGTAGTTGGTACGGCATTTGCTACAGACAAGGTTGTATTTGTATCACTTGCTTTTTTTTGCGGGTTTGAGCATGACAACATGATAAAAACTGATACAAATAGAAGCCGATACTTACCCATTACGTTACTCATTGTTATTATTAATATTTATTCGTGATATTATTTAAATTCTACCAGTATTCTTGCCATGTGTGTGTAAATACTTGCAGGATCTAGGAACATACACGAAACAGCTTTCTGATCTCTAACGTGCATCTACCGCGAAGATATGGCAACCTTTTTATCCACACTTAAATGATCTCATTCGTTGCGTAGAATAAGGACACACCTAATGAGCTTGCCCATCTGAAGTAAAAATTCTGTACGTTACCAACGTGTTAATCTAATGCTGTTTATGTTTCATCAGCAACATTATTTTCTTTCTCTGCTTTTTGCTGGATAATCATTCTATTACTATCAATCTCTCTAATTTTCTGTGCTGTTTCATTAGAAATAACGCGGCATTTTCCTTTTTGAAAAATTAGTGCAAGCTTGCCCTCTGCAAGTAAGTCTAGTTGCTCTGCACTGACATAAGCATACTTGACTTTGCTGCCAATAATGAAGTTATAGCGCTCTGTTGCATCATTAGTATCCAGTAGATTTTCATTAACCAGTCTGCCGATTTTTATATTATTTTCTTTTTTGCGTTTTGCCGCTTCTTCCTTCGCTTTTTTTGCTTGTTGGCGCTCTTTATTTTCCACACTGGAACGCTGACGATAGAATTTTTCCAAATCCGTTAACTCACGCTTAGGCTTGTTTTTCTTAGTCTGTTTCTGGGGTGCTGGTTTATTTGGTTTTTTATTGATTTTAGGTCGTTTAGGTTTTTCTTCAGATTTTTTAACCTGTTCCTTGGTAACAAGTCCTGCTTTGAATAACTGGTCGCGCAATGAGCTCATAGTAATGTGTAGTTTCTATTAAAAAGTGTCAAGTTTAACAAGTAAATTGGCATAGTTACACTGAAAGAAATGAATCTATGATTTAGGAGTGAAATTTTCGCTTTTCAGTGAAGTAAGATAATTTCAAATTTCAATATCCAAATGCTATTAATTGATAATAATCAATAGCATTTGGATTGTCAGATTTTTGCTACCCATTGTCTTTAGCTAATCCCGTTATTTATAACATTTACTATTATATCTAATTCCATGCGAAATTTATGGAATAAAAATGAATAGCTTTTCAATTCAAAATTGACAGAAATAATGGAGTATTTCACTGTGAATATTATAAACAATACCAGACAAAATAGTTCTCAAAATAATTTAACCTCAGCCGTTGCTAATCTTTCAGCAACTGTGCTTGCAAGCGATAATTTTACAAGTCCAACTAACGCTAGTTTAGTCAATATTTTAAAATTAATTGTGCTATTGATTCAGCAGCTTAATGATCAGGTAGGAGGTCAAAAGCCTGAGGGAGAAACTTTGATAGGAGGGAAGGGCAACGATACTCTAAAAGGTGGCAAGGGTGATGATATTATTCGCGGTAAAAAAGGCAATGACTCGCTAAGTGGCGGTAAAGGAAGTGATGCAATTTTTGGTGGCAAAGGGAATGATACTTTGCAAGGAAATAGTGGTAATGACACGCTGCGCGGAAGCAGGGGGAACGATACGCTACTAGGCGGCAAAGGCAATGATAAGCTATTTGGGGGTAAGGGTAATGATACTTTAGGTAGAGCTGATAATAGCAAAGCATGGGGGTTTTATGGAGATGATTCCCTACAGGGTGGAAAAGGCAATGACACGCTTTATGTTGGCAAGGGGAATAACACGATTATTGGCGGCAAAGGAAATGATACAGCGATCTTTGAAGGCAAGCCAATTGATTATACTTTTGCCAAAGAAAAGGATGGTTGTCTCATTGCAACGCATAAAGACAGTGGAACAACAGCGCATCTTTCTGGTATTGAAAGTATTCAGTTTAAAGGTGTTGATGACAAATCCTATACAGAAGATGGTCTACTAAATAATAAATACTTAACAGATCGTAGAGATATCAGTATTTATGGTGATACTACGCTGAATCGCATGGTCGTCATGAAACTATCAACAATGGAGCTACTGCAAGAGCTACCTATTGATGCACAAAATGTCTATAGCGCAGATTATGTCACTCCTGATAAAGCCTATATTACACCGCGTGGTAGTGATTTCATTCAGCTATTGCACCGTAATGCAGAGGGTGAATTTGAAAAAGGTAAAGTTGTTGATTTGCCCTTTTCACCAAGAACCCCAAATCGTAATGATAATAATGGATTAGTCCTCTATAGCGGTGCTGATAAGCCCATGTTTGCGTTAATTGATAGTACAACAGATGAAGTAGTTGCAACAGGTGGACGCAATGAAATCACTAAAGGTACATTTAATAATTATGATAGCAAATGGGCAACAGGTCATGCGCAGTGGATTAGTGATGAGCAATTTATTATGCCCGATCGTCAAACCAACGAGTTAGCGCTGTATAAAGTCAGTAAAGATGATAATGGTGCATGGAATGTAGAAAAAACGGATTCAGTGATTGCCCCTGGTTCAGTGCATACCTTCTTTGGTAAGAGCATGGAGACTAATGGTGATATTAAAGTCTTTGCACCAGGTGAAGGTCATAATGAGGTCAATAATACAGATGCTAATCTTTATGAGCTAAAAATATCAGGAGATAATATTTCTATTGATCGTCAAGTCAATGTATCAGGTGGTTTACATCATCCTGGCATCCATCCAAATGGCGAATTAATTTATGCGCCAACATCTAATGGTCAGGTGAATATTATCAACCGTGACAATATGGAAGTAATAAAAACGGTTGAGGCAGGCAAGGGTGCGGGTCATGTAGTGTTTATTGCAGAGCGTAATTTGGCACTTATTGTTAATCATAATGATACTTTTATGACGGCGATTGATATGACCACACATGAGAAAATAAAAGATTTTGAAGTAGCTGTTGATGATCCAGATCATCACACTTCATTACAAGCGCATACAGGGCGTGTTAGTGCGGATAAGCAGTATTTCTATAATTTTGCTACCGATAGTGGCACCTTCTTCC
This sequence comes from Cocleimonas sp., assembly GCA_023146675.1. Lineage (GTDB taxonomy): Bacteria > Pseudomonadota > Gammaproteobacteria > Thiotrichales > Thiotrichaceae > JAGLBW01. The sequence goes on from JAGLBQ010000030.1 coordinate 4,657, forward strand.
GTGTTAACTTGGATACTTTAGAAGTTGATAAAACAGTTTATACGGGGGGAACGCCCAAGCAAGCAACCCAGCCTGGTGAGCTAGGGCATGGACATTAGGAATGCGGGGATTGCAAACAGTAAAAGATACTTCTTAACTTCGTAGTCACGATCTACGATAATGTGCGGTAATATTCCCTCTGATTGAGAACATCAAAATTATGTCTGGTAAAATTTTCATTCAAACACACGGTTGTCAAATGAATGAGTATGATTCATCTAAAATGGTGGATGTACTCCAAGAAGCTGATGGTATGGAGCTGACCGATGATCCAAAGCAAGCGGATGTGTTGCTGCTAAATACTTGTTCTATCCGCGAAAAAGCACAGGAGAAAGTTTTTTCGCTGATTGGTCGGTGGAAAATAATTAAAGACAGTAATCCTGATGTGATTATTGGTATTGGTGGTTGTGTAGCAAGCCAAGAAGGAGAAGCATTGCGTGAACGTGCACCTTCTGTTGATGTGGTTTTTGGTCCGCAAACATTGCATCGCTTACCAGAAATGATTAAGGAGGCAAAAAGTAGTAAAAAAGCAGTGGTTGATATTTCTTTCCCTGAAATTGAGAAATTTGATAATTTGCCTGAGCCACGGGCTGAAGGACCGAGTGCCTTTGTATCTATTATGGAAGGTTGTTCTAAATACTGCACCTTCTGCGTTGTTCCCTATACACGTGGTGAAGAAATATCGCGTCCATTCGATGATATTCTGGTTGAGATTTCCTCCTTGGCAGAGCAGGGCGTGCGTGAGGTTAATCTTCTTGGGCAAAATGTGAATGCTTATCGTGGCAAAATGGATGATGGCGATATTGCTGACCTTGCTATCCTGATTCAATACGTAGCGACCATTGAGGGTATTGATCGTATTCGTTACACCACGTCACATCCTGTTGAATTTAGTGATAGTTTGATTCAAGCCTATGCTGACGTACCTGAACTGGTTAGTCATTTGCATTTACCTGTTCAAAGCGGTTCAGACCGTATTTTAGCTGCAATGAAGCGCGGTCACATGGCAGCAGAGTTTAAATCTAAAATTAGAAAACTACGCAAAATACGCCCTGATATTAGTATGTCGTCTGATTTCATTATTGGCTTCCCTGGTGAAACAGATGCTGATTTTGAAGCGACAATGAAATTAATTGAAGATATTGGCTTTGATTACAGTTTTAGTTTTATCTATAGCCAACGTCCAGGCACGCCCGCATCATCTTTTGCTGATGATGTTTCAATGAGTGTTAAAAAAGATCGCTTAAAACGCCTGCAAACTCGTATTTTAGAAATGTCGGCTGAAATTAGCCAAGCAATGATTGGCACCGTGCAATCGGTGTTAGTGACTAATGTTTCTAAGCGTAGTGATGAGGAGGTTGCTGGTAAAACAGAGAATAATCGCACCGTTAATTTCCAAGGTTCTAAGCGTTTGATTGGTAAATTTGTTGATGTGAAAATTACACAAGCATTTCCTAATAGTTTACGTGGGGATGTGGTTGCCGTTGAAGGAAGCGCTATAAACTGACGCTAAAATATTCTAGGAATATTATTATGGATAATTACCTACTCTACTTATTAATCAGTGCTATCACGGTTGCTAGTCCTGGACCTGGAGTCATCCTGACCTTATCAAATATTATCCGCTATAATTTTATTGCCGCAATGAGTGGTATTTTAGGTATAACCGCAGGTATTTTTATTATTGCGCTTATTTCTGTGACTAGTCTAGGGGTCATCCTCGCCACTTCAGCTCTTGCCTTTAGTATCATGAAAATTATTGGCGCAGCCTATCTTATTTATCTTGGCATAAAGTTATGGCGCGCACCTGTAACACGGATGGAGCTTGGTACTGAGAAACAGATACTATCACTAAGAACACATTTTGTAGAAGGATTTACCGTTAGTTTATTAAATCCCAAAGCTATTTTCTTCTTATGTCACTGTTTCCTCAGTTTATTGATTTATCAAAAGACTATACCCTGCAATTTAGCTATTTAACCCTAACTTTTTGTGCCCTAATTATGATTATCCACATGATTTATGCGGTAACTGCTCAAACAGCATATAAATGGCTGACCACCGAAAAAGGCAGGAGAAATATAAATAGAACCAGTGGCAGTGCTTTTATTCTCTTCGGAGTCGGATTGGCTACTACGGAGAGATAATTTTTATCTGCAATCTTATGTTATAGCTTTGGGGATTTTGTTTGTTTCGTTAATTTTAGTTCTGACTGTAGTCTCTCCAGCCCAAGTTCTCGTGCATAAGCTATATTTCGTTCTGGAATACCTTCAGGATCGGGATGATTAGCAACTGCACGTTCAAGGCTACGTTCACGAATTAAATGCAATACAGGGTAGGGCGCACGATTGGTATAGTTTGCGGGATCATTATTATCTGATCCCTGAAAACAATAGTCAGGGTGAAAGTTAGCGAGTTGATAAATACCTCGATAGTGACATTCTTCTAACAGAGCATTCGCTATTTCTACCAGATCAAGGAAATCATCAAAGTCATTAAAGCCTTCTGGGATAATAAGTAGCGTGGTTTCAGTTTCGGGATGCTGATCTAGGAAGATAAGTTCATCCATTAAATGATGCAGGGCATCCTCTGTATTATCCGCCTCACTAACATAATAGCGAATGCTATTGCGGAGCAGTTCTTTCTTTGCAAAAGGGCAGAAATTATGTTTAATAACAATATTTTCTAGCCAATTATTAATGCTTTTAATGATCATTAATTTTGACTCCTAAACTAAGCTCACTACATTTTCTTGCAGCAAAATAACACGCTCTTTATAGAGACTACTGAGAGCACGTTTATAGACTTTTTTGCTGACATGAAAGGTTGCATAAATATCTTCTGGGCTACTTTTGTCAGAGAGTGTAGAGCTACCTTGGTTCGCAATCAAGTGTGTCACTATAGACTTTTTAACCGCTTCCAAGGCTTGATCTTTTTTCCCTGCGCCCGCTATTTGCAAACAAAGATCAATTTTCTTATCTACCCTGACTTTCTTAATATACCCTTTAATTTTCTGCCCTAGTGATAATGGCTGAAAGACTTCATTTGTATACAATAACCCCAAATGTGTCTGATCTATTACCGCTTTATAAGCAAGCTCGGTTTTACTACAAATAATCAGGTCAACCGATTGATTTTCTTTGAAGTAGAAGGAAGTTTCACTAAGATGGCTATCTAAGTAAGTTGTTGCCGCGATGCGGTTAGTGCGTTCATCTAAATAAAGATAAACAACATAGGATTCACCCACTTTGAATGGATGTTTTTGCTCTCGATGCGGTACTAGCAAGTCTTTCTGTAAGCCCCAGTCTAGAAATGCTCCGACTTTATTAGTTGCGATCACCTTAAGGTAAGCGCACTCATCGACCATTGCATAAGGTGTTTCTGTTGTAGCTACTAAACGGTCTTCTGAATCTAGATAGATAAAGACATCAATAACATCATCTATTTTAAGATCATCCGTTACATATCGATTTGGTAACAATATTTCACCTTGTTTTCCACCATCTAAATAGATTCCTTGAGGGAGTCGTTTAACAATACGTAATACATTTTTTTGACCGATTCGTAACATAATTTGAGCTCATTAATGAATGAATTTTTTGTATTTTAACAATATTTACTGTCAAGCTTAAATTTATTTTTTACAAATGATAATCATTATCTTATTTGATTAAAATAAAGACGTTTCCCCTCTTTCGATTCAAAAGTAATCTTCTTGCACCTTCTGTTAACAAATTTATATTTATTCAGCTAATGGAAAGTATAAGTGCTCTACTATAGATTCCGCTAACAACAAGAAGTCGTTATTTAAAGCGAACGTTTCAAACGAGCCAATTGGCTCGTTTTTTTTTGCCTTAAAATATGCTATTAATGTACTTATGAATACTGACAAAAATATACCTCATAAAGGCATTTTTCTTTTGCCTAATCTTTTTACCACTGCGGCTTTATTCAGTGGTTTTTATGCGATTATTGCAGCTGTTAACGATAAATTCGAAATTGCTGCTATCGCTATCTTTATTGCCATGGTTCTAGACGGTCTGGATGGGCGTGTTGCGCGCTTAACAAACACACAGTCTGAATTTGGTGCCCAATATGACAGCTTGGCGGATCTGGTTTCTTTTGGTCTTGCTCCTAGCTTAGTCGTTTATCTCTGGGCTTTGGTGCATATGAAAGAAACGGCGGTAGCATGGGGGAAGCTCGGCTGGATGGCTGCTTTTATCTATGTCGCTTGCGCTGCTTTGCGTCTTGCACGTTTTAATGTGCAACAAGAAGAAGTCGATAGTCGCTATTTTATTGGTCTACCAAGCCCAGCCTCTGCCGCACTTATGGTTGGTATGGTATGGCTTTGTAGTAACCTAGGCATAACGGGGGATTCAATAGAGATCCCCGCATTGTTAATGACGTTGTTTGCAGGTCTATTAATGGTAAGTAACTTTAAGTTTCATAGCTTTAAAGGCTTTGATTTTAGAAGTAAAGTACCGCACTTATTTGTTTTAGTGATAGCGCTGGTGTTTGCTTTAGTTGCTATCGCACCCCCTATTGTTTTATTTGGTGTATTTTTGATTTATGCATTTTCAGGTCCTGCTATCTGGCTAATGGAAAATACGCCCCTCAAAAAATTATTTATAAAAAATAAAAAATAATTTTACTTGAAGCCGATTTAATTTTTATGTATTTTTACCCCTATGTTTTTAGATAATCATACAGCAACATCTGATTTTGCAATGAGTGCCCAGCACTCAGGTTATCTTGTGTTTGACTATCCCTTCTTTAAAGCTCTCTTTTCAGCTTCACTTCTTCTGCTCGCACTATCATTCTATCTCCTGCCTTAGGGCAGATAATTTGATTGATACGTTCCTGGCGAGGAGAAACGCATTCTTAAGTATTAAGTTAAAAACAATTTTCTGTAATGGCTAGCGATAGATAAAGCGCGCCAATGCAGACAATGGAGTAGAAAAATGTCTGATGATCGTTTAATTATTTTTGATACAACCTTGCGTGATGGCGAACAAAGCCCAGGCGCATCAATGACTCAAGATGAAAAAGTGCGGATTGCTAAAATTTTGGAGCAAATGAGTGTTGATGTCATCGAAGCAGGTTTTCCTGTTGCCAGTGTGGGTGACTTTGAGTCAGTACGTGCTATCGCGCAAACCATAAAAAACAGTACGGTTTGTGGTTTGGCAAGAGCATTAGATAAAGATATTGATAGGGCTGGAGAGGCGATTAAGCCCGCTATATCAGGTCGTATTCATACCTTTATCGCCACCTCACCGATCCATATGAAAGAAAAGTTGCGTATGGAGCCTGATCAAGTGCTTGAGCAAGCCGTGCATGCAGTTAAAAGAGCGCGACAGTACACGGATGATGTTGAATTTTCGCCCGAAGATGCAGGGCGTTCCGATTTGGATTTTTTGTGTCGTGTTGTTGAAGCAACAATAGAGGCAGGCGCAACAACCATCAATATCCCTGATACCGTTGGTTACAATATTCCACATCAGTTTGGTGAAACAGTACGCCAAATTATAGAGCGCGTTCCAAATTCCGATAAAGCCATTTTCTCAGTTCATTGTCACAATGACTTAGGTTTAGCAGTGGGTAATTCTCTTGCTGCTGTACTTAATGGTGCGCGTCAAGTTGAATGTACTATCAATGGCTTGGGTGAAAGGGCGGGTAATGCATCATTGGAAGAGGTTGTTATGGCAATAAGAACCCGACAGGATGTATTCAATTGTGATACCAATATTGATACTCGTATTATTGTTCCTGCATCGCATATGGTGTCCTCTATCACAGGTTTCCCCGTACAACCTAATAAAGCCATTGTTGGTAAAAATGCATTTGCACATGAATCTGGCATTCATCAGGATGGTATTTTGAAATCACGCGAAACCTATGAAATTATGCGAGCGCAAGATGTTGGTTGGAGTGATAATAAATTAGTCTTAGGCAAACACTCAGGACGCGCAGCAGTAAAGGCACGTTTAAAAGAGATCGGTATTGAGTTTGAGAGTGAAACAGGATTAAACGCAGCATTTGACCGTTTTAAATCCTTGGCTGACCTTAAGCATGAGATTTACGATGAGGATTTAATCGTCATCGCAAATCAATCCCGTTCTGCTACTGATCAAGTTACCTATAAATTAGTTTCTTCATGGGTTTGCTCTGAAACAGGGGAAACACCCCATGCAAAAGTCGTTATTACGATTGATGGTAAAGAAGTAACAGGTGAAGCTGATGGTGGCGGCTCTGTTGATGCGGTTTATTCTGCCATTAAATCGATTGTTCCCGAATCGGGTGTATTGGAACTTTATTCGGTTAATAATGTAACTAATGGAACTGACTCACAGGGCGAAGTGAATGTGCGCTTGGAAAAAGAAGGGCGTTTAGTGTATGGCAAAGGTGTTGATACGGATATTGTATTAGCATCAGCAAAAGCCTATTTGGATGCACTAAATAAGCTAGCAATAAGTGTGGATCGTGAACATTCACAGGATAGTGGTGTTTAAAAATATTAATACCACTAACTAAAAAATTAAAGCTTTCATTGCAAAGAGTGAAAGCTTTGGTTTTGCTTCTACCTCATATCGGTGAAAGGTAGAGGTATTCTTTAGTATATGTAAAGTATACTAAATTTATCATTTTAAGGGGAAAGTCAAATGAGCATGATGGGTACGTTAGGAAAAGTAGCAATGGGAATTATTGTAGCAAAAGGAATGAGCAAAGTAATGGGGGGCGGCTCATCTAGTGCAGGCGGTTTGCTAGGTGGTCTTTTAGGTGGGCAAGGAAATCAGCGTCAAAGTAGCGGAGGTCTTTCTGATATGCTTGGTGCTGGTGGTTTAGGTAGCTTGCTTGGCGGCGCTTCGGGAGGAGGTCTTGGTGGTCTACTTGGTTCTTTAGCAGGCGGTGGAACACAAAATAATTCAGTAGGTAATAGTGGTCAAACTAAAGATTTCTCTAGTATGTTTAATGATGCTATTCAAGGCAAAGAACCAGAACCCACGCCCGAGCAAGATCAACAAGCACAAATTATGCTGCGCGCAATGATTAGTGCAGCAAAAGCGGATGGTCATGTAGATGAAGAGGAAAAGAAGAAAATCGTTGAGCATCTAAAAGATATTTCTGATGAAGATGCAGAGATGGTGCGTAATGAGCTACAAGCTCCACTGGATATACAAGGTTTAATTGACAGTGTTCCAAAAGGTATGGAGCAGCAAGTTTACTTAATGTCATTGTTAGCAATAGACCTTGATTCTAAAGAAGAAGCCGTTTATCTTAATCTCTTAGGAAAAGGTTTGAATATCTCACATCAAGAAAGCAATCAGATACATGAGAAGTTAGGTGTGCCGACACTGTATAATTAAGCTATACAGAAGTGAAAACTTCAATTTTTCAGTCAAATAGTCAAATAGTCAAACTTAATAGTAGGGCGATAACTCATAACTTTAGTGGGTGAGTTATCACTTATCTACCTACAATTTTTTGCTATTGAAAAGCATATTTACTCTATAAATAAAGGCTTTAGGATTCTTAAGAATGCCAGTAACTCAACAGCAACTTTCTTATCTAAATGCTATGGGTATTCCTGTATGGGTTGGTCGTGATACAGTTGATTCAGCCATTTTTGAGACTAAAGCGGATAGGAGTACTGTTGATAGTATAGCGCAGCAGCAAAGCGTCACTCAATTAGCCTCACCAAATCAGCTACCTATACAAAACAATCCAATTTATCAGCAAGCCCCTTCCCCTCAAGCACCCTCAAGCCATACAGCACAGCCTCCTGCTTTTTCAACTGAAAATCTATTCAATGCAATAGATCAAGCTGCTCCAGTTAACCAACCACAAAGTGCAAGTTCAATAGCTGACTCACTAAAGGAAAAAATAGAAAAAACGGAATTAATAGACTCTTCAAGCTTTGATTGGCAGCAATTACAACAGGCGGTAACAGACTGCCAACAATGTGAACTGTATAATAAGCGCACCCACGTTGTTTTTGGCGAAGGAAAGCAAAATTCCACATGGATGATTATTGGTGATGCACCAAAAGAGGAGGAAGATACCCAAGGCAGACCTTTTATGGATAGATCGGGCGTATTATTAGATAATATGTTAACTGCAATTGGTCTGGATCGTCCTTCTGTATATCTTGCTAATACACTAAAATGCCGCCCACCCAATAACCGTGATCCAAAAAAGGCAGAATCAAAAACATGTTATGGTTATCTAAAACGCCAGATTCAACTTGTTAATCCAACATTAATATTAATCGTAGGCAGAATAGCAGCGCAGCATTTATTGCAAACTAGAGAGCCATTAGCACGGCTTAGAGGGCGTCGTCATACGATTGAAGAACTTAATATTCCTGTCGTAGTGACTTATCATCCAGCCTATCTACTACGCCAACCGCGTGATAAATATAAATCTTGGCAGGATTTGAAATTGGCACAGTCTATATTAGCTGAGGTTTCAGGAGATCAGCCTAAAATACAAGCGCAATGATCAATATTAGGTGGCAGTACGGTCGGGGGCTCTGTTAGTGCTAATCACCATTAAAAGTCTACATTTCCAAATCAATATCATCGATATTATGTTCATTCATATCCCCATCGGGGCTGAGGGCAACTATTTTTGTGTCGGGTAATCGTGCTAAAATATAAGCAGCCATAAGTGTATAAGTGTTCTCATTATGCGTATGCAATGCGGTTAGAAGCTTGTCTGCGGCTATTTGACAACGCTGAAATGTATCGGGTTTTTCAACCCAGTATTGGCTCATTTGATAGCCATTTTCCATGCTTTTATCCATCATTTCAAAATAATCTGTTGCTTCTATAAGCAAATTATCAGGTACCTTTATCATTTGTGGTGTACCTTCTATAACAACTTTGAGATCCATTTTATTTTCCCCTAATACTTAATTAAAGAGACTATGAGGTTTTATAATGTTAATTACAATAGATAATTTACTTGACCAGAAAACGCTGAAAATTGTTAGAGAGATGCTTGATAATGCAGATTTTGTTGATGGTAAATTATCGGCAGGTAAAGAGGCAAAACCTGTTAAGAATAATGAAGAGTTATCGCTACAAAGCCCTTTGCATCAAAAATTAAATCAATTAGTCATGGGATCATTGGTGCAAAACAAAAAATATCAGACAGCTGCTTTACCGCTTAAACTTGCCACTGCATTTTATGCGCGTTATACCCCAGGCATGACGTATGGTTATCATGTTGATGATCCGATTATGGGACCAATGTCAGGACGATATCGAACAGATATATCAACGACTGTGTTTTT
>JAGLBQ010000300.1 GCA_023146675.1 Cocleimonas sp.
TTTGCCCATGAAACCGCCAAACTCTCATTATGGTTGGCAGAACATCAAATGAATCTAGCATTTAAAGCGGTGTTTGGTAGTGCTAAACCGACATTGCCTTTAAAGGATGGGGGGCATATTGTTTGTGGGAATGCTACGCGAAAAAATTGGGAAGAAGTTTGTCCTAAGGATGAAGGGGCTGAGATTATTATTTTTGGAAACCCGCCTTTTTACGGTAAAAAGGAACAGTCAAAAGAACAAAAAAGTGAAATAAAGGCTTTGTTTAAGGGTGTTTCAGGCTTTGGGGTGCTTGATTATGTTTGCTGTTGGTATTTAAAAGCGGCAATTATGATTAATAATACAGACTATAAATGTGCTTTTGTCTCAACTAATTCAATTGTTCAGGGAGAGCAATCAAGTATTCTTTGGGGTTATCTAAACTCAAATTTTGGCATTAATATATTTTTTGCTCACCGTTCGTTTAAATGGAAAAACAATGCAAAAGGTAATGCGGCTGTTCATTGTGTAATAATAGGTTTTAGTGATTCTAATATACCATCAAAGTATATCTATATTTATAAAAACTATGTCCAAGTTCTATCTGTAAAAAAAGTAAAGGTTATAAATAATTACTTGCTTGAAATTGATAATGTATTTGTCAAAAAACGTACTAAAGCTTTGTCTAATAATTTCCCATCTCTAATTGAAGGTATTACACCTTTAGATAATGGTATTTTATCATTTACGAGTGAAGAATATGAGAGGTTTATCTTAGCTGAACCTAAATCAAAAAAGTGGTTTAAGAAATGGGTTACAGGGCAAAGTTTTTTAAGAGGACAATCATTATATTGTTTGTGGTTGGTTGGGATTACTAAAACTGAATTAGAAAACCTTCCCTTGGTTCAGAAGAAGGTTGAGCAAGTACGTGTATTTAGAGAAAATAGCAAATCCTCTCAAAAATTTGCAGAAACACCATGGTTATATAGAGAAACTACCATTGATGATAACTATATTTTGATTCCAAAAACTAGCTCAGAACGACGAGAATACATACCAGCTGGGTACATAGATAACGCTATTACATCTAGTTCATCACTAATGTTAATTGATTCAAGTCTCTGGAACTTTGCAATTATTTCATCAAATATCCACATGACATGGGTACGTGCGGTTGCAGGTCGCCTTAAAACAGATTATCGTTATTCAGCATCAATTTGCTACAACACCTTCCCTTTCCCAGAAATCAACGAAGCCCAAAAAGCCACCTTAGAAGACCATGTTTTCAATGTACTGGATGAACGCGAAAAACACCCAGAAAAAACGATGGCAGAACTTTACGACCCCGATAAAATGCCCGAAGGTTTACGCAAAGCACACTATGAAATGGATTTAGCCGTAGAGCAATGCTACCGCAAACAAGCCTTTAAAAGTGATGAAGAACGCCTTGAGTATTTGTTTAAGCTATATGAAGAAATGATAGAAGCTGAAGAAAGCTAATTTATAAAGTACACCTCCCGCCTTTTTTGTTGTTTTGTGCGTACAAAAGCATCAAAAACAGGGGGGGTGTACTTTAAAATGCTTTAAACTAATGTTTATTGATATGAGAGTAGACTTTTAAATGACCATTGATCGCCCAAATGATTACCAGATTAGCCTTGTGCATGAATTGCGTGGATTACCTCAAGAAACAGAGTGGGTGGAATTTAAACAAAATAGAGCGAATGAAGAAGAAATAGGCGAATATATTTCTGCATTGGCTAATTCAGCCACTGTTTTAGGCAAGGTGACTGCCTATATGGTTTGGGGTGTTGATGATAAAGAGCATGACATTGTAGGAACTACATTTAAACCCAGTACCTTTAAGGTGGGTAATGAAGAGCTTGAAAACTGGCTACTACGTTTATTAGAACCAAAGATTAACTTTCATTTTTACGAGCTAACAATAGATGATAAAGCGGTTGTTTTATTAGAAATAAGTGCAGCATTTCGTACACCCTGTACAATTTAAGGGTGTTGAGTTTATTCGTATTGGTAGTTATAAGAAAAAACTAAAAGATCACTCTGAAAAAGCACGTGATCTGTGGCGTGCGCTTGATAATACACCTTTTGAAAGAGAGATTGCGGCTGAAAATATCCCTGTAGAACAGGTTATCTCATTGCTTGATTACCCTGCTTACTTTGAGCTTTTGAAACTTCCCTTGCCTGAAGGAAGGGATGGTATTTTATCAGCTTTAGAAGCTGATGATATGATTGTAAAAAATGATGCGGGACAGTGGAATATTACCAATCTTGGTGCAATATTATTTGCTAAAAAACTCTCTGATTTTCAAAGTTTAAGACATAAAGCTATGCGAGTAATTCTTTATGAGGGTGAAAACAAAGTTAAAACCATCCGTGAGCAAGAGGGTACAAAAGGTTATGCCACGGGTTTTGAAGGTTTAATAGATTTTATTACCAATCTGTTACCCAGTAATGAAATTATAGGAAAAGCATTGCGTAATGATGTGCCAATGTTTCCTGAACTTGCTATTCGTGAGCTTGTGGCTAATGCCGTTATCCATCAAGATTTTCATGCTACAGGTACAGCGCCATTAGTTGAAATATTTGCGAATCGTATGGAAATTACAAATCCTGGCAAGCCTTTGGTTAAAACCAGTCGCTTTTTAGATAGCCCACCTAAATCCCGTAATGAAGCTTTGGCTTCTTTTATGCGCCGTATTGGTGTTTGTGAGCAACGTGGTAGTGGTGTGGATAAGGTTGTTTTTCAGACAGAGTTTTATCAATTACCTGCGCCTATTTTTGAAACTACTGATGAACATACTCGTTCGGTTTTGTTTGCACATCGTGCATTTAAAGATATGGATAAGGCTGATCGTATCAGGGCGTGTTATTTACATGCTTGTTTGCGTTATGTTGAACGTGATTTTATGACCAATTCAACCTTGCGAGAGCGTTTTGGTATTGAAAAAAAGAACAGTGCTACCGTATCTAGGGTGATTAAAGATACGTTAGAAGCAGATCAAATCCAGCTTTATGATAAAGATGCGAGTAGGAAATACGTTAAGTATGTTCCGTGGTGGTCTTAATTCGTGCAGTGATATGTTTTGTTTTTGTTTGATTCTTATTTGATGGTTATTTGATAGATTGCTTATATTAACTTAGTTAAAAATAAATACTATATAACTATCATATAGATAGAAAAATATTCTTATTTGATGGTCATTTGATAGAACACTAAGAAGAATGTGAGAATGTTTGCTCAAAATGGTAAAAAAGTGGGGGGGTGTACTTTTTAGCTGGATAGAATATGTCAAAGTTGGAAGAACTTTTTGACACCTCCAAGAAAATATCTCCTTATATGACAATAGTATTATAAAAAACAAATACTTAATTGATTTTTAGTTGTCAAAGAATACTTGACAACTGAATTTTTGAAAAAGTAGTTTAAGAAGAAAGTAAAACAGGATAGTAAACAAGGAAAACCCATGCCAAATTTTGTAGATGTAACCTATGCCCAAACAGGTGATAGCCTAAGCACTAACCCGATGGGTATGCGCGATATGCAGGCAAAAGCCTTTGAAGCTAAGGGTGCACAATATCTATTATTAAAAGCACCACCAGCATCGGGTAAATCACGCGCGTTAATGTTTTTGGCTTTGGATAAGTTATTTAACCAAGGCGTTAAAAAGGCGATTGTAGCAGTGCCTGAACGCTCTATTGGTGCATCATTTGCTACGACTGATTTAACGACTCATGGCTTTTTTGCAGATTGGGAAGTGGATAATATATATAACCTGTGTGTTGCGGGTGGTGATAGAAGCAAGGTGAGTTCGTTTGTATCGTTTATGGAAGAT
>JAGLBQ010000301.1 GCA_023146675.1 Cocleimonas sp.
ACTATTACGATAGCGTGATAAATCATAAACTAAGGTTTTAAAAACATCTTTTAAGGGGGCAAAACCGCCTGCCATATCACCATAAAGGGTGGCGTAACCAACGGACATTTCACTTTTATTACCTGTTGCTAACAACATTTTTCCTAGTTTATTCGACATTGCCATTAAGAGTACGCCACGAGAGCGTGCTTGCAGATTCTCTTCGGTAACATCCTGCTCTAAATTAGCAAATTCTTTTGCTAAGGCATCCATAAAGCTATTAAAAATAGGCTCAATAGGAATTTCTCGATATTTCACTCCTAGTTTTTCAGCCTGTTTACGGGCATCTTGAATGCTAATATCGGCGGTATAGCGAAAGGGCATCATAATCGCTTCAACATTTTCTGCACCCAATGCATCTACAGCAATCGCTAGAGTTAGTGCAGAGTCGATACCACCTGATAGCCCCAGCATTACTCCAGAAAAGCCATTTTTCTTCACATAGTCTTTTAGACCTAAAACGAGAGCTTGGTAAACAAGAGAATTATCACTAATATCATGTGGTTTGCACGGTTCACCTGCATCACTTAAGGGTAATTTTTGAGTGAAAACACCTGCTTCTAAGGTTGGTGCTTGATAGAGTAGCTGTCCTTTTTTGTCTACAAGTAATGATTCGCCATCAAAAACTAAATCATCCTGCCCACCAACTAGATTGATATAAGCAATGGGTACCTTATTAACGCTAGCGCGTTCTGCTAGCAATTCAAGGCGTTCTTTTGTTTTATTTAAACGGAAGGGTGAGGCATTAATAACAATAACCGCCTCTGTATTTTCTTTTGCTAAGTTCTCTATCGGTTCAGGCATCCATATATCTTCACAAATTAATAATCCTATGCGATGCCCTGCAACTTCAACCACTGTCGTCTCTGTGCCTGCTTTAAAATAACGCTTTTCATCAAAAACACGGTAATTGGGTAGATGTTGTTTAGCATATTTGGCAATTATATCACCATTTTGCAAAATACAAGCAGTGTTGCATAACGCTCCATCCAGTATCATTGGCGCACCAATAATAGCGCTTATCCCCACAGTTGCTTTGGCGATTGTTTCAATGCTTTGCTCTACTTTCTCAATAAAAGCAGGGCGAAATAGCAGATCCTCAGGTGGATAGCCTGTAATCATTAACTCAGGAAATACAACAATATCAGCACCTTCGTGTTTTGCCTGCTCGATAGCATCAAGGATAAGCTGGGTATTGTGATGAAAGTTGCCAACAATAGGGTTTAGTTGGGCAATAGTAATTATAAGGTGTTGACTCATTTATGATTATTCTACGAAATTTATTAAGGGGTAAGACCTAGATTCTGAAAGTGTTCACACATATAGCAATGTTATTTCTGAATAGCAAACTAAAACATTTTTTAATCGAATCTATCTATACCTAGGTTAGCCCTTTGTCAGAATAGTTATCAGCCCTAAAATTTAATCAAAAAGGGGATTTACAATGAGATTGAAGTTAAACAGTGGAATATCGTTATGGAAGTCATACAGTTTAATCAGATTTAGTATCATTTCTTACCACCCTGCTTGAGAATGGGCTCAGGTGAAAAAGCAACCTCATGAGATTAACCAAGCTCTAGAAAGGCTACCTTAGTAATGGTTGACAGTAATATTTTTACAATACCTTCACCCATTACAATCTAGGTGAAGGTACTCTTAATTTAACAGTATAAATTACTTAAGAAATCGATTGAGATCATCTTCTGTTAAGGTGTAAAAATCCAGACTTTTTCCATTATCATCTATTATTTTCAACGTATCTCCCACTGATATTTTCTTATCTGTATTACCATCAAAAATAGCAGACACTTTAGCGCTAGAACTAATAAAAGGATTCTCTGAAATAGCATTCAACAAACGACCACGTTGATCATCTGACAAGCCATTTGATATATCTAATAAGGGATTGCTTTTATCTGCATTGATAGAATCAACATCTGCCTGTCTGAGTACATAATCCATTACATTATCCCCCCCCCCCAGAATTGTAAAACCACCAGAGACATGAAGTCTGACAATATCTCCAACCCCTAATTGACCATCACCGTTTCGATCAAGTGCAACACCTTCATAACGAGTAGTCTCCCCATCAGCTACTCCTGGTGCAGGAGTACGATTAAAATGAGCGCCAATCGCAGTTTGCTGATCCTTAGTCAATGAAAGTTGGTTTGGTAATGCCCCATCATCAGTCTTGATGGATTCAATATCTTGAGACGTTAAAACATAATCAATAAAATATCGCCCTTCTTTTGTGGTAACTGATTGCTTGACTGTATCGCCTGCACTCAAATCGTTACTACCGTCTCTATCAATGATACGACTTGTATGAGTCGTTACATTACCATCAGTATTTTTTGCAAAATGATTATTAATAGCCTCCTGTTCTGGTCGGGTAAATTGCAATATCCTAGGTCTTTCACCTTTTATTCCTGCAATATCATCAGCGGTCAACGTATAGTCAGTCAGCTCTTTACCCTCGGGAGAACTAAGTTTTACGATATCACCCGCACTGAGATCACCACTGCCATCCTTATCAATCGCTGTACCCATAAAACTTAAGAGTGAATGAGGGCTTGTATTTTTTTTCAGATGAAAATAATCAGAAGTTCTAAGTTGCTCTTCGATACTAAGTTTTAAGGTAGGTGATTCCGTTGGTTGATTATTAATAGTAGCAATATCATCCGCTGTCAGCTTATGCTCCACTTGCTTAATATCTGCAATGCCACCAATGGTTAGCTTAACCGTATCTCCTACACTTAATGTGCCACTGCCATCATTATCACTCACCTCACCTGCATAAGTGGTTGTTCCATGATTAAAGTGCTTGGCTATATTTTGGTGTTGTTGTTGACTTAAGGTTAAAGACTGAGGTTGATCACTCCCTGCACGCGCTTTTAAATCATCAAACGATAAACTAGCATCATTAAAACTGAAATTTTCAATATCTTTCGCTTCAATTTTTTTGCCTGTGGTTTTATTTTCTAAAAGAAGGTCGCCAGATTCTGAAACGCTGACCTTATAATCAGCAATATTCCCCTTAATTTTAGCCGTATCATTGCCCGCGCCGCCATCAAGAAGATCGTTGCCAGAATGACTAACGAGCACATCATCTCCTGCACCACCAAAGAGATGATTATGACCACTTCCACCTGAAAGATAATCGTTTCCTTTGCCCCCATACAGCGTATCATTCCCCTTTCCCCCATACAGACGATCATTTCCTTCATCGCCATCTAAAAAGTCATCTCCTTGACGACCACGCAGAATATCATTTCCTTCAAACCCAAAAATATGATCATTAGCCTTTCCCCCTTTAAGATAGTCTTTATCTTTTGTTCCCATGATATCTTTGGGAGAGTCACTAGGTTTAGAGGGTTTCGAGGGTTTAGTATCTGGGTCTTGCAACTGTGCAATAAGCGTAACAATCAGTTGCAGTAAATTCTTTAATACAGGTGATAATGCATTTGTCTGCATGTTTGGCATCGAGTGTGATGAAGCAAGTGTTGCTTTAAGTGTTGCCGCACTATCAGCTACGCGATTCAGTGTGTTATTTGTACTATTTATCATAATGTCATCCTTGATTAATTTAAAAAGACATATAAATAATCTTCCCCTATGAGTGACCTTTTTATTCTTGATTAAATGATCTCAATCAAAAATAATTTTTTTTCATTTTACTTTAGGAAAGTTATATTTTGTATCTTTCAAGAGTTTAAAAAACTATATCTAGAAAGGGCTTTCTAGCGCTTATCTATGTACTACTAAGCAATATCATTTAATAATAATAAACAAATAAAAGGTTGATATTTAACGATCAATTGGAAGGCAATTCGTCTCAAGATTAGATAATTAGCACACTATAACGCTAAAGCCTCGTTATCAGTATTGAACAACAGAATAGGATTTTATATCACTGCAAACGGTTTGAAGGGTTGAGATGAGCTGTCATGAGTTGCCCTTGGGTTTTTTTGGCACATTGCCACTAAACCCAAGAGAAACGGGTAATCGCATGTCTGCAATACGGAATCAGAGCATCGTATCGCTGGCGCTTGCTGTTAATTCACAAGCACTCACAAATCTATGTATTGGCAATTAAACCGCACTGCAATGACATTTGTGCCGTATTGTGGGCATTTGATTTTTACACCGCAATCCCAACATTCAATCTTGTGTTTAGCTAAAAACTCCATGAGCCTTTTTCAGTGCCTGAAAACAATGTTATGAAACGTTTTTTTAATACATGGTCGCGCCATTTCCCCCTGTCGCAGTCTCCTTTAGGGGGATTATTTTTTAGATGAGTGAAGCATTAGCTACCCGTCACACTCAATAACCTGTGGTGTGAGGTTTCCTAAAAAATCGGGGGATAAAACAATTAATTAGCATCAGAGATACCAACAAAAACGGAATGCCATTTGCATTCAAACAGGAGTCAACGCTCCCCTGAATTTGCCAAGGTAGATAATGATTGATCATTGCTTTAACGTTTTTTGACTAAAATCAGCGTTTTTTAAGCACAGGAACGCACAGGGCAGACACCCTTTCTTTTAATTAAAATAACGAAAGTTTAGGAAACAGCTAATTCAGCGCTTACGCGGTAAACCTATCGCA
>JAGLBQ010000302.1 GCA_023146675.1 Cocleimonas sp.
GTGAAGAGAGTGAAAGGTATATTAATTGCACCTGGAATGGTTTCCACACCGTAAAATTTGGCCAGTCTGGCATCTATTAGCAATCCTTTTTTGAAACTAGTATCTTGTTGCAAAAATCTAATAAGTTCTAGCTCTCCCACTGTTTTAACGTTGGGTGCCGCTTCAATAGGAGCGATGCAGAAAGGAGGGCAGGGGCGTGATGTTTTACTGAAATTATCCGTCAGCTTATTAAGTTCATTTTGTATGCGTTTTATACGAACTTTGCTGCCTTTATGTTTAACTTCTGCATAGGGCATATCGGGTGTTAGTCCGACAACTATCTTTTCCTCTGCATATATGCTTGAAGAAAAGAGTAGGGATAGTGTCCATACTATCACCTTGAAGAGGCTGTTTGACCCGATTTTAAGAGTATTATTTATCCGCATCCTTGTGCTCTGCTTTGATAGAGTATTAAATTCATATCCTATCAATATAAACTAAAGTGATGGGTTCTATCAATCATTACTTTAGCTTATCATTGGATAATATTTGTTTATATGTTGTTTTTATTAGGATATAGAGTGCAGATTTTATTTATTTGAAACATTAACTAGCTGATTATTTTGAAAAAAAACGGTAATATTTTTTGATTTATTACTGCTATTTTTTGCGTTTTGATAAAATACATAATCCCAGCGATTAGCATTGAAACTATCAGTCATTAGTGGCGTTCCCAGAAGTGCTTGTACCTGCTGTTTTGTCATCCCGCGCTGGAGTTGTGTTACTGATTCTTGCGTGACTAAATTACCTTGTTGTACCTCAAGTTTATAATTAGAACAGGCACTTATAAGTCCAATAAAACTAAGTAATATGATTATTTTCATGGCGTTTTTTATTTGATATTTAAAGTTCATGGCTAAAGTATACAGCATTGCTAATATCATTGTAGAAAACAGCCAAGTGCTTAAATTACGTTTTTATTTGACGTCTTGAAAGCCCATGATGTTCTTGCATTCTATCATGATAGCGCATTATTTGTATTGACTGAGAAAACTAATGCATTGATAGCTTTGATTTTGTATAATGCGCGGTTTACTTCAAAAAACTATCGAGATTTAGAGATTATGCCAAACGTAAAAGTTAGAGACAACGAGCCCTTTGAAATTGCACTACGCCGTTTTAAACGTACCTGTGAAAAAGCGGGTGTTGTTGCAGAGGTTCGCAGTCGTGAATTTTATGAAAAGCCAACATCAATACGCAAAAGAGAAAAAGCAGCTGCGGTTAAGCGTAATTTAAAGAATTTAAAGCGTGAGATTAATCGTCGCGTACGTATGTATTAAGCTAGGTTGGTACTATGTCTGACTTAAAAGATCGCATTATTGATGATATGAAATCAGCAATGCGAAGCAAAGAAAAATTACGCTTGTTGACGGTACGCACTATTCTTGCTGCTATTAAGCAACAAGAGGTCGATACTCGTGAAGATGTTGATGATACTGCTATTTTGGTTATTTTAGATAAAATGTGTAAACAGCGCAGAGAATCTATCACGCAGTTTAAAAAAGCGGATCGTAATGATCTTGTCGATCAGGAAGAAGCAGAGTTAGATGTCATTCAGGTTTATCTTCCTGAGCCAATGTCTGATGATGAGCTACAAAGCCTCGTTGCTGAAACACTGTCTGCAACAGGTGCAAGTTCTATGAAAGATATGGGTAATGTTATGTCTATTATTAAACCAAAAGCTCAAGGTCGGGCTGATATGGGTAAGATAAGCGGTATAATAAAAGCTCAGTTATCTTCTTAGACGCTAGAAAAGGATTTACGCCTTGTGCTTGTCCTGTTCTGAAAAAGACCTTTTTTAATGCCGAGATTTATCTCGGCATTTTTGTTTAAAAAAGGCATTCAACCGAAGTTACGGTGAATTATTGCAAAGAAAGCAGTAATCCTATTTGTCGTTTTGATTTTTTTTACGTCAAATCACCTAAAATTATTTTTAAATGGAATTAATTACAGTTATAAGTATTATAGACTGTATAAATAACCAACCTTGGGGTATATATTTTATGGCAGAGCTTAAAAACGATCGTTTTCTTCGGGCATTACTTAAGCAACCTGTTGATACAACACCTGTGTGGATTATGCGTCAAGCAGGTCGCTATCTTCCTGAGTATCGTGCAACACGAGCAAAAGCGGGTAGTTTTATGGATTTATGCAAAAATGCAGATCTAGCCAGTGAAGTTACCTTGCAGCCACTTGAGCGTTTTGATCTAGATGCTGCTATTTTATTCTCTGATATATTAACTATTCCTGATGCAATGGGGTTGGGGTTATATTTTGCCGAAGGTGAAGGTCCACGTTTCGAGAGAAAAATTACCAATATGCGTGATGTTAAAGCCATCGGTATTCCAGATCCAGAAGAAGAATTATCCTATGTGATGAATGCAGTGCGCACTATTCGTCGTGATCTTAATGGTAGTGTGCCTTTAATTGGATTTTCAGGCAGTCCATGGACATTGGCTACCTACATGGTCGAAGGGGGATCAAGTAAAGATTTTGGTCGTGTTAAAGGCATGATGTATGACGACCCTGCTGCGATGCACTTATTATTAGAAAAACTGGCAGACAGTGTCACCTCCTATCTAAATGCACAAATAGCGGCTGGCGCACAAGCGGTGATGATATTTGATACATGGGGTGGTCTACTCACACCACAGGCTTATAAAGAATTTTCACTCAATTATATGCAGCGTATAGTCTCTAATCTACAGCGTGAGGCAGATGGGCGAGAAGTTCCTATCACATTATTCACTAAAGGGGGGGGGCAATGGTTAGAAACAATGGCAGAGACAGGTTGTACTGCTCTAGGGTTGGATTGGACGATTAATATTGCTGATGCCAAAGCACGTATTGGTGATCAGGTTGCATTACAAGGAAATATGGATCCTTGTACTTTATATGCCTCGGCAGATACTATTCGTAATGAAGTGAAGAAAATTATTACTGACTTCGGTGAAGGCAGTGGGCATGTCTTTAACTTAGGGCATGGTATTCACCAGCATATCAATCCTGATAACGTCAAAGTACTGGTTGATGCGGTGCATGAGTTTGGTAAGAAATAATTTGGAGCGCCAGTTTTTGCTCAAAGTGGTTTTTTCAATGTATGCCGTTAATTTTGTTAGTTGATTTTAAGTGAGCCACTTTGCATGAAATTTGTTGTCATTACTCAATATGACGACAGATTTTTTCGTTTAAAATAATTGCTCAGGTATCTCGACGGTTTCATTTTGAAACTGTTTCTGTAATTGTTGCAGTGTAGCTTCATCTATTCCAAGATTATTTGCTGGTTGCTGTGGCATATTGTCTGGTGGCGCTGGTATATTGCTTAATGGTTCTAAGGGGGCTTGACCACGACGCTCCATTTCTTGATTTCTAACACGGTGCCGACGCTCTGCATTTTCACGTCTTTGTTGAGATTCTAAAATTAATCGCTGTCGATGCCGTGGCGATTCTATTCCTTCTAATGCAAGGGCAAGAGCTTGATCTTCCTTGTCAAATAGATCTCCATCTTGAGTTTTCATATAAGCCAGACGGTCTTCTTTAGTTGGAATTTGATCGGGAGTAAGGCTTTCTTTAATAGTTTTCAGCGTAAGTTCTGTTGGTTGCAGTCCTGATTCTGCATCTAGTGTAATCTCTTTAAGTCCTTTGGGGCGTGGATAGCGTGATACCTTGCTTCCTTTTAGTGCTACTTTCATAAAGTCAATCCATATGGGTAAGGCGGCTTGTGTGGCTGTTTCACGTTTACCGAGAGGCTTTAATTGATCAAATCCCATCCATACAGTAGTGACTTTTTTAGGAGTGAAACCACAGAACCATGCATCTTTCTGATCGTTGGTTGTACCTGTTTTTCCTGCAATATCAGTGCGTTTAAGAATTCTTCCTGCACGTGCAGCGGTTCCTACTCTTGCAACATCTTGCAACATACTGGTGATTTGGTAATTCACATAAGGTTTCATAACACGCTTGGCAAATTTAGAGTTATTGACTTGTGTTGCTAGTTCTATCGACTGATCTTCACTAATATCAAGCTGATCTAATGAGTCGATTGGGCAGGTGGTACATGCTATTTTAGGTTTTGCTTCATAGAGTATTCTGCTGTCTTTATCAACGATTTTTCGGATAAAATAATTGTTAACTTTATAGCCGCCATTGGCTAATGTGGCGTAAGCGGTTGCCATTTCTAATGGTGTGGAAGAGCCTGTTCCTAGCGCGAGTGTTAGATTAGCTGGTAATGTACTTTTTTTGAAACCAAATCGTGTTGCATAGTTTATTGCATAATCAACACCAACTTTTTTCAGTAGATGAATTGAAACTAGATTTTTTGATTTGGCGAGTGCAACACGCAAACGGGTAGGACCGCCAAATTTATGCCCATAGTTTTGTGGGTTCCACTTACTTCCTGGTATATCCAATGGTACATCATCAATAAGACTGGCAGGTGAGAATCCTTTAGCAAGCGCAGAGCTATAGACAAAAGGTTTAAAGCTAGAGCCTGGTTGTCGTTTTGCCTGTATGGCACGATTAAATTTACTATAAGTAAAGTCAAAGCCACCCGCTATGGCACGAATAGCGCCATCTTTTGGGTCAAGAGAGACTAAAGCACCCGTCACTTTTGGAATTTGGGTGAGTTGCCAGCTCCCTTTTTTATTCTTTTTGAGGCGAACAATATCGCCTGTTTTTAAGACCTCACTGACTGATTTTATTTTTTTACCGCGTCTATTTTCATTAATAAATTTACGCGCCCATTTGACATCCTCAAGCTTGAGACTAACAGGTGCTGTTTGTTGACGAATACGTAATAATGCCTGTTTTTTTTCTACCTT
>JAGLBQ010000303.1 GCA_023146675.1 Cocleimonas sp.
ACTCAAAAACTGGAGCATCGAGTGTTAGAAAATTATACACTTTATGGGTGAAAATTATTTTACTACAAGAAATCACTTAACCGTTTTCTTCTCCATATCCCGTAGGATACGCGCAATAATAGGCGCGCAAACGGAGCCACCACTCCGTTTTCCTTTAGCATAAGCGCGCGTTACCATGCAAGCATAGCTAACATCGGGCTTGCCTTTTTTATCTTCATGCCAGCCAACAAACCATGCTGTGTTATAAGTGGCCCGATTTCTTTTTCCTCTGCCACTCAGTTGTGCAGTGCCTGTTTTGCCATAGCTTCGACAACGCCCTTGTTTATAGTAAAGATTAAAAGCGTGTTTTGCTGTGCCTACTTCTGGCACCGCTTTCATCCCTTGGCGCAGGTAATTAATCAGGCTTAATTTAAGGGGTCTTGGCTCAATCGGTTCTTGAGTTTTATTATCCCATTTGTCAATAAGGTAAGGTTGGGGGATTTTCCCTGTTGCAATACTGGCAGCAACTAGTGCCATTTGCATCGGCGTTGTGGCAACGCCCTGACCAAAAGAATTTTGGGTAAGACGTTGTAATGCGGTGCTATGGCGTATTCTGTTTTCTGCCAGATTTTTTAACTCTGTCTTTATCAATCTGCGATCATCCAGTGCGAGTGAACCCGCAAAACCATTCAACACATCACCACGCCCTAGCCCCCCTGCAATACGTTTGAGCGGTAACGTATCAGAAGCCAATGATACAATGCTGCCAAACCCCAGTAAGCGTGCCATTTTTGCCAGTGAAGTATCCTTGCCTCCTGTTTCCAGATTGTCGCTATCCATCATCACGCCAAGTCGTGCAAACCAAACATTGAGTGATTTTTTAATGGCTTCTCTAACACCGAGATCTTTACTAGCAACCGCACGATTTGGACAATCACCCCCACCGCCAAGACGCAGTGCAGGATAAATCCAAACCATTTTACCTTGTTTATTTTTTACCTTATACGGTAAAGCGTGCGCTAATGTTTCTTTATAGGCATTGCTGACTAAACTGGTGGTAACAGGGTCAGGTTGATAGCTATAACTGGAAATATGTAGCCCTGTTAATTTTTGAAACTGTTTTGGTGATAAGCCTTTGATCATACTTTTTAGATCATCACGTCCTTCATCCGCCGCCTGCATTGCCGCCATTGCAGTAACCGTTTTAAAAGTTGAACCGGGTGCATTATTATTATCCAATCCTTGCCATGCATTGACACCAAACGGATCACGATTAGGATAAAGGCGACTATAAGAAATACGATCCCAATAATGAATCCCTTGAGGTGGATTGGGATAGTTAGCCGCTGCAAGAATTGCGCCTGTTTGAGGATTCATTAACACCACCGCTGCCCGACGCTGGCTTGCATGAGTTGGATCTTTTCCCATGCGAGGAATTTCTTCCTGTAAGTTTTTCTGTGCAATCTGTTGCAGACGACTATCGAGCGTTAAATGCACCTCGGTATTATCATGCGGTAAATTAGAACGGGATAATAAACCTGTTAACGCATAGCGATCCGATTTTTCATAGCCAACCAAAGGTACTAATCCATTATTACGGGTAAAATTATTCGGTGTGACATCCAGCGTATTAATCAATGATTTACCATCTTTAGTCATAAGTTTAAAACGGTACTGTAAATCATCTGACACCACAGGATTACGATGATATTCGTGCACTGCTTCCCATGCATACTGCTGATTTTTATCAATATAAATAGGAATACCATCAATGCGTTTTTCCGTATTCACCGCAGGGGTCACGCTAAAGTTGAGTTTATGAGTACCAGGACCTAATCTAAGTACAATCACATAAGCAGACGCATCATTGCTTGCTCTTGATACCTTAAAACAACCCGTTTTAGGCTTTTTCCCCGTCTCCTTCTCAGAAGGCTGTTTATCTTTAGCGGGGTAGCAGGCATACAATGTTTTCTGCCCTTTTAATTGGCGCAAATCTGGCTGACCAATGACTTGTATGCGTAGGGTGCGCCGTCCTGTCACGGTTGCCTGATAATGCAAAGGCATCGCATCGGCAACACTGAGCCAATTATTAAACCCTGTACGCAAGCGCCCCCCATTAACATAGCCATAACTTAAGGGTACCCAATCACTTGAGGCAGGATTCTCATCCCATTGATTACGCACACGCCAACGAGATTCAGTCTTTTTATTACGTGTAGGAAGATTGTCCCTAACTGCTGCAAATAAACGGCTATGATTCCAAAACTTTACCTGATTCTGCACCGCCTTACCTGCAATTGAATAATAAAGCCGACCCAGTAGTGACTCCTCTTCATCACTAATCGCCTGACCAGACACTCTACGCGCCAAAATATAATCCTTAGCAGGCAATTTAATACGACCATCACGCTCAATTTTAATGAGTTGCTTATTTTTCATTAATGCCTCAAACAGTATCTGCGTTTCTGTTTTCGGTCGAACTTTTTTGACTTGCTTTAACTCCTGTTGTTGCTTAGAAACAAAATCACCCTGCAAGTTATAGACGCGTAGGATAAAAATAATGACAAGACAAAGAGACAACAATAAGCCCATGCGCAATAGCTTTGGCAGGGCAGTGAAGATTGAATTTAGGGGAGTCATTGTTTTAATTATTCCTATGCGTCTTGCACTCAAGACATCGGGAGATATGAAAATATCAGGATTTCAATTTGAGATATAATGGATGTTTCTGAAAGACTAATTACCCATTAAACATTCTGTTTTTTTAACAGGGTCAGATATTCTATTACAAGAACCTCCAGAAGAAGGAGCGCAATCTCCATTCGCCTTACAGGGTAAAACATCATCGCGGATAGAACAACGATTACGTTCCCACATACCGATGTCTTGATTTAAATTAACATTTGCCCACTTTTCATGCCCATTTTTCTTTAAATAAGGCAAGTTTTCTTTAATTGCTTGAGATATTTTATAAATCTGACGACATCTTAATTTATAATAATCCTGTATTTTTTTACTAGAGCCTTTTTTAGGAGATGAAAAATCATAAGCGACTAGCATTGTTTTTACGGCAATGGTTGCTACTTTATTTCCCCTAGTAATAAAATCATATTTTTTACTATCCAGTGAAGCAGGAACATAGGGAGAATCTTTTAGTAAAGGCTCTTCATAAATGGGTAGAAAATGAACTTTATCAGCCATACTGCCTTCTCCACTTTCTTCAAGCCGTCTTAGATTCTCTGAAAATAAAGCGGTTGGTTGTCCTGAAACAGAAAATATAGCATCAATTTTCCCATGAAGTAAAAGAGACAATGCACGAATATAAGTATCTTTTTCTTTAATTGCAGGATGCACCTTAGAGGTAGGGTTAATATTCAATAAACTAAAAATAGTCGTGGCAGTTATTGAGGTTCCGCTATTTTTAGGACCAAAATAAACAGTTTTTCCATTTAAATCACTGAGTGACTTTATTTTTTTAGAAGCAAGCACATGCACTTCTTCATTATAAAGCGGAAAAATCATTTTTAATCGTTTAGCCGCGATTCTATTTTTTTGTTGTTTTGAGTTTCGCAATATATTCATAACATCGGATTGGACAATCGCTAGTGCTGCATTTTCATTGCTGATCATTCGTTTAATATTATCGATGGTACCCGTAGATCTTTTTACTATTATGTTGACACCTTTTTTCTTAGCAATCTTTGCAATCGTTTTACCAAATTTTATATAAGTACCTGTTTTTGAACCTGTGACCATACCTATACCCTCTGCAAAGACGGTATTGCTAACGACAAATATTACGATTAAAAAGAATATTTTTCTTAGTATAGGCATAGCAATGTATCCTTATTAGCGAGGTTCCTTAGGGAAGAGTGAGCAGTAAGCATTCCGTATGTTTTTCTGTTCCATTTCTAAATTTTGAACATACTCTATCAATTTTATCTTGTTCCAAGACACACTCAGTATACTCTATGCTCATTTTTTGATATTTATCACAGGTGAAATTTGATTTTACTTTTTTCCAAACCTTATTTTTACAGTTAGTCCCGTAACATGAGCTAACTTTTTTATAAAGACTACCTGAAATATCATCTATTTCTTTTTCACCTGCATTACGCCCATGTTGATGAATTTCCTTAAACATCGTTGAATAGTTTGCATTATTAATTTTATATTGCTTAAGGGTAAAATTAGCGCGCAGAAAAAACAGATGCTTTATCTTTTTTCTTGCTATTTCAACATCTCCTTGATCAATAGAAATAAAAGCAAGGTACATTTTACTTTTAAATAACAGCTCTCTATTTTCATTTTTTATCGCTTCTTTTCTTACTCGTATCAATATTGTTTTAGCTTGATCGTAATGCTTGTTTTTAAAGCATTTTATACCCTCTTTTAGAGCAGACGAGGTACTATTACAGCGTTTAGTCGCAACAAGAGGAAATGCGGGTGTAACAGGGATGAGAGGGGGATTTGTAAAATTACTGTAAATTGGGAGTTTAGCAGTTCTTGTATTCCATTGAGTATTATTTAATCTATCTGGAGACATCAATGACAGAAGCATTGCAATAAGGAGCACCGTTATGTGCTTATTTTTAAGCCGCTTATAAGAGACTCCCGTTGTATAAGCATTCCATGTCATTCATTTCATCCATCAATTGATTCTTTTGTCCATAATATATTCTAAATTTATAGGTGTATATACCTCAAATAAGTCATAAGTGGCTTTTTTGCTACATGGTATGGACAAATGAGAGTCTGTAAATATCAGGTTTTTTATGCTTTTCACCTGCTAAAAATTGGACTTCAATGGGACTTTAGAGTTCAGGTTTCCTCATGCTATAAAGTACAAAGCTAACATTATCACGTGCTACTTCTAACGCATCCTTTCTTTGTTTTGCCGCGTAGTCAGCAAGGTCTGTGTCAATGATTGTGGGAGCTACATAGTGTTCTTTGCCTGACCAAACACCATCGGAGGCGAGCATTAAGACATCACCTGCTTTAATTTGTTGTGTAAAAACATCTTTC
>JAGLBQ010000304.1 GCA_023146675.1 Cocleimonas sp.
ATGATGACTAATAGCTATTGTTTCTGAATAAAATCATTCACATCACTCGCCATGTCTTTTCCTGCTTCTTTGGTATTATTCATCATATCCAGCCCCTTTTGATTAACATCTTTTGCTACTTGCCTTCCTGCATTGAGGGTTGCTTTATTAATAGCGTCAAATAAAGCGCGTTGAGGAACAGCTTGTCCATTGATTGTCATTTTTGATGGTACGCGTTCAAATTTGCCAAATAACTCAACACCTGATTCTTCTCCAGTGGCAGCTGTTTTATAGGTGCAGATTGTTTTTATATTCTTCTTCTCATCAGAAAGTTGAAAGTTTAAGGTAACAGTTTGGGTTTCATCTGTCTGTTGTTGAGTTTCCTGCACTGTTGCTGGTATGTCTGAACCTAGTAGTACAGAGGATATTGATTTGCAGGTTTTAATAGGTGTGTCAAGATTGTCTCCTGAGCAAGCTGCTAATAGACATAGGCCGCTTAATAAAAGTATTTTACGCATTATGATTCCTTATTGGATTTGAGTTTGCATGATTCTATCCCAACATAATGATTTACAAAAGTATAATCATGCTAGGTACTTAAAAATGCACCAAACGATTCGTAAATTATCAAAACCCGCTCTCTTGCTACTCTTATTGATCAGTGGCTGTAGTCATACTTACAAACCATTAGCACATGTGACAGAGGCTTCAATGAAAGAAGCCACAATAGAGTCTTATGCTACATTGAAAGAGTCAGCTAAAGAGCTAAAGGACGTATTTTTACCTGTTAAACCGTCTAAAGAAAATGGACAATAATAAAGGTTAGTCTAACTGAAAAAATGAAGTTTTCACTGTCACATTTCCTGTTTACCCAGCTAAAGAAGCAGATTGTTGTATATTTGATGGATAATAAGCGATTGATAGCATACTGCTTATTCCAAATATTGCATTGGAGTACCATAAAAAAACAGAAATATACGCTTATTGGTAATTACTGGGAGCGTGGCAATCAAAATGAAATTGATATCATCGCTGTGGATGAGATAGATAAAGAGTTACTTATTTGTGAGGTGAAATTATCTAAAAAATGTCTTTGCCGAGATAAGCTCATTCAAAAATCAGTAAATTTAATACGGCTTTATCCACATTATACGATTTGCTATGAATTATTATCACCCAATGATATTGGGCGTTATATGAGTGAATAAAAAGCTATCATTACTGTCTTTTTCATCATTAATTTCACTCATGTTATCCGCTAAGAATAGTGTTTAAATTTAGCGATACTTATATTCGATAGCCCATTATTTTTAAGTATAGTTATACTCCATTATGAAAATCATTTTATTTTGTTTACCCTTATTTGGTAAAGCCGTCATTCAAAAACTGATTGATCAGGGCACTCCTCCTTCTTTTATCGTGGGACCTGCGCAGGATCACCCATCATTTGATGAAATGTTAAAAATCGCGCATGGTTTTAATCTTCCTGTCTTGATTTTTGAGCACAGTCTTACAGAAAAAATATTTGTAAAGCGGATAAATGAACTCTCTCCTGATTTGATTATTGTTACCTCTTATCCCCACTTCATTCCTGAGGCTATTTTTTCAGCGGTTAAAATAGCGGCTGTTAATGCACATCCTTCGTTGCTTCCTGATTATCGAGGAGCGCATCCTTATTTTCATGTGGTTAAAAATGGCGAGAAAGAAACAGGAGTGACTTTACATCTACTTGATGAAGGATTTGATACAGGGGAGATCATTAGCCAGAAAAAATTTAAACTTAATGCAAGAGAAACAACAGGTTCACTAGAGAAAAATACAACGTCTGTGGTGGTTAGTGTCGTTGCTGATTTTGTTAAACAAGTTAAAGCATCAGGCTTACCTAAAACGCAAAAGCAGCCCACAGGTTTATACTTCAAAGCCCCTCGCGTTAAATTGCCACTAGCCTCTATTGACTGGCGCTTGACTGCGAATCAGATAGATCAACTAATTCGTGCAGCAAATCCTCATTATGCGGTTAAGACACACTTAAATAATGAGAGTATTGTTATATTTTCTGGACGACCTGTTGAAAGCACCTCAAATAATAAAATATCGGGGCAAATTGAAGCGATTGATGAGCAAGGCATGAGGGTATCAACATCTGATGGCGCATATCTGATTACCTCGCTAATATGTCCCTATCATTGGCATGGCGATCCTTTAGGAGCCTTTGAGCTGGGGTTGATTCAGGAAGGTGAATGTTTTTCATCGGAAGCGGTGTAAAAATGATTGAGGATACCTAAATTAATAATATTACTAACTCTGCTGTATCAATTTCCCGTCTATTTTATAAAAAGTGAAGCAGAAATAAACCGTCGTTATCCTGATATAATACTCTTTGAACGCAGTCCGTTTGAGGTGAATTACCAACATCTGATTGAATTGAAATACTGCAAAAAGGCACGGAAAAAGCAGGCTGGGAAAGTAAGCGTGAAGAAGGGTTACAACAAGTGCAAGGCTATTTGCAATTACCTGATATAGTCAAGCTAGCAAAACTCAGCGCATGGTTATTGATTTCTGATGGTGAGCGAGTTGAGATACAGATGGTTTCAAAGTAGCCTGTAGGGAGCTTTTCAGAATACAAAACGAAGGAGAATAGCAAATGAATATAATAGTCAAATCGTTATACCGTAATTTATTAAACAGCACTGTTATTATTTTAGGAATGTTTTTCATCCTTGCCAGTGATGATGTGATACCGCCAAGCATTACTATCAATGGTGACAACCCCGCCTTTATTATGCTTGGAAGTAAATACAGTGAAGCAGGTGCATCTGCTCATGATGTAATTGATGGGAAAATTATCGTCGTTACAACAGGCACGGTTGATACTGCAAAGAATGGACGCTATACAATAAATTATACGGCAACAAATACTGGGGGTAATAGCACAACACTAAAGCGTATCGTTGAAGTGTCTGAACGTGGCAAACTGGTTTCTGCTGTAAAGCTTGCCAGTCTGACCGTAGCACAAATTCAGAATAAGATTAATATGAGTCTTGTTCGTGGCTTTTTGAGTGCAAAATATCCTGTAGATAATTATAAAATTATCTACAAAACAATGACCCCAGATAATAAAATAATCAATGCATCTGGCTTGCTCAGTATTCCTAAAAAAGCAAGACAACGACAAAGCCCTGTCGTTGCCTATCATCATGGTACAATTTTAAAAAATAGCGATGCGCCCTCCTTTAATTTTAATGCATCAGCGCCTGAGTCACTACCAGCCTCTTTAGGTTATATTATGGTATCCCCTGATTATATTGGTTATGGCGAATCAAGCAATCATCCGCACCCATACTCCCATGCAAAAACACTCTCATCCGCTTCGGTTGATTTATTAAGAGCGACGAAAAAATGGCTTGCTGACAATAATGTTAAAACAAATCAACAATTGTTTGTAACAGGCTATTCCGAAGGTGGTTATGCTGCAATGGCAACCCAGAAGTTACTTCAAGAAAGTTTTACCCGCGAATTTAGTGTCACCGCATCTGTATTAGCAGCGGGTGCATACAATATGAGTGGAACAGCAGCGTTACTTACGAAGGTTGATACGCTGGCTTACCCCGTATCCGTTGCCTATATTATAAAGAACATTGATACCATTTATGCAAATGGCTTGGTTAATGATGCAGTTAAAGCTGACTTTACCTATATCTTTGATCGTTATTTTGATGGAACGCATTCAGCAGGTGAAATTAATGGGCTTCTAGGTAATGACCCTGATACATGGTTAAAGAAAAGCTTTCTAGACTCTCTGGCTGACGGAAGCAATGAAAACTTTTTACCGCCAATGCAAGAAAATGATATTTACGACTGGACACCCAAAGCACCAACAAAGCTATTTCATGGTGAAGATGATCAAATAGTACCTTACAGTAATGCAGAAAAAGCATTATCAACCATGCAGGCAAATGGAGCAGAGAATATAGAGATAATAAATTGCTCAACAGTATTATCTGGCTTTACTATCTCTCCAGCATCCCACTCAAAATGCGCCTATCCCTATTTTATCTATACGATTTTTCACTTTAATGGATTAGCTCAGGATTTATGAAATAGAGGCACAAATAACTTGCACAGTCTCTTTCTTCACAAGACCTCTAAGTGGATAGCAGTGTTATTAAGTGATGATGAGAAAAACAAATAAATGATTAAAAAACAATGAAATATCAATAGCTTGAAATACCTCTTTAGAAAATAAAGAGTTCAGAGGCATATATCAAGCCTAAAGAAAAACAGGACAAGCTGAATGTGTACTAAAAAGCTCTCCATTATTTGTGTCAATTACAAAAGCTGGGCGATTCTTAGAAAATGTCTACAGTCATTTAAGGATTACCCACCGACAATTAGTTATGAAATTATTGTGGTAGATAATGACTCGCAAGATGGGAAGTTTGATGCTTTTCAACAAGAATTTCTCGATATTAAGCTAATAGCTAATACAGGCAATCATGGCTTTTCTAATGGTTGCAATGTTGGTGCTGGTCATGCAGCAGGTGAGTATCTGTTATTTTTAAATCCTGATGTGCTTTTAAGTAAAAGCAAAGCCATTGATACGATGGTTAGCTATGCGGAACAAAATCCAAAGACGGGTATTACCTCCTGCCGACGGATTAATCCAAAAGGAAAACCTGAGCGGGAACTAGCCTTTCTAAATTTATGGCTCAATACAGGTTGGATGCGCGCGCTTTATAAGCTATGGAATAAAAAAGTATTAGAGCAGACGTTTCCATCAGATGCCGACATTTGGCATCCCGATTGGGTATCAGGCTCGGTGATATTGATTCAAGCTGACTTATTTCAACGGATAGGCAGATGGAGTCAGGAGGATTTCTGGATGTATTCTGAAGACCCTGATTTATGTAAAAAAGTACGTGAACAAGGTAAAGAAATTGCGCTTTTACGTCATGTGGAGGTACATCATGCGCATGGCGGCTCGTCACGTAGAAACCCACAAACCACAGCAATTACAAAATCAGAAGTGGTGACATCACATCATGTCTTTATTCAAAAATACGGCAAGGGATTTAATCGACTAGCATTACACGCCTTTACTTTTAGCAATACGTTAATCGTTTGGAGTTTGCGCACAGTAATGAGTTTACTTGTATTTTGGACGCCTACGTTTAAATCTAGTTTTTTGACGCTACTTGCGATTATAAAATATTATACTTCAGCATTAATACGTAGAACTTGGAAAAGCAAAAGACTTAAAATTTAAAAAATCAAGTCCTTTTGTAAAGAGTAAAGACGCAGAGCACGCTAAGAAAAAAATCATAACATTTCCTTTGCGTGCTCTGCGAATTTAGGGGCGGTCATTATTGAGAGATTTAGAAATCTCCAGTCGCTCCAGCGGTTAAAATATCCAGCATAGTACCATTAGTTTCAATCGCAATACCTTCCAACTCAGCAGGCAAATTGGCACTGTTAATAAGCATATCGAGATTTAACATTTCTAGCCACATTTTACCTTTAGCATCTTCTACCAAAGCAATTCTACAGGGCATATAAGCAGCAAAAATAGTATTAAATTTGACCATTTTTATCGCATCTTCTGGATTGCAAAACTGAAAAATATCCAAATAAGGAGAGTCAATCCCGCGCGCTTTTAGTTCTTTAGAAACTTGTTGGCGACCCACATTTTTCATGTTTTTCTCAAGTGCCTTAGAAAGCATTGCCTCTACAGAATCCTCAACTGACAATCCTTTTTTTAGTGCCATTTTAAGCACAGTTTGTGTAACGGTTTCAATTTTAACTGATTCTGTATTACCACTACTTTCAATCGCAATCTTAACAGGAGCTGCGGGTGCTTTAGGCTTAGCAGGTGCTTTAGGCGCATCTGGTGCGGTGAAATAACCCTTTTCAGGAATGAATGGAATGGTTGCAATATAGGAAAAAATATCCCTTAACTCTTGCTCTGAGTAATCTTCAAAGGTTTCATCTTCAGGATCATTATCATGATGACGATCTTTTGCCATAAAAAATTTGGTTTCACGCTCTAGATAGAGAGAGTGTTGACCCGATAAAGGTGGTGTTTTTTTCTTTTCTTTACCGCTTGCATTTTTAGCATGACAACTCTTACAGTCATCTTTAAATAATTTTTTACCCTTTTTAATATCTGCATTTGGCGTAGGCAGTAAGGTGAAATCCATATGTTTGCTCAAATCAATGGATGCCATATAAGAAGCAATATCATTCAAGTCTTTAGCATCCATATCTTTCATGCCACCCACAACCAGCATAGGTACACTATAAGCATTAGAACGGCTACCATCTTGGTATTTTTTCATTTGGCTAACGAGATAATGTATGGGCATACCTGCTAAGCGTGGGAAAAAGCCACTCTGTGTACCTTGTGCATATTGTCCATGACAAAGTGCACATTTTTTGTATAATTCCATGCCATGATCCAAATCAACAGGAGGAAGTTTAGTTTCAGCTTTTTCTTCCTTATCTGCTGAAGCATTATCAGCATTTACTGTCAATGGCGTAAAAAATAAAAGTGTGAATAAAAATAGTATACGCATATCACTTAGCGTCATGATAGTTCCTCTCATTTGTTGAAGGCAACACTCATCTTGAGTTACCTCCTAGCGATTAAAAATATTTATAGTGTTGAGATTAAGCAATATTTTATTGATACAAGTCAATTATTATTATTGGCTCATTTGGGGTATTAAGGTAATAAATAAGCATCATATAACAACACACTACCACAAAGAGTAAACAACGAAAATGCAGCAAAAATTTATTATTCTAGATCGAGATGGTGTTATTAATTATGACTCTGATGACTACATAAAGTCCCCACAAGAGTGGACTCCCATAAAGGGAAGTCTGGAAGCCATTTCACAGCTCAATAAAGCAGGTTATCAGGTAGCAATAGCCACTAATCAGTCAGGAATTGGGCGTGGTTATTATGATTTGGAGATACTGGATGCAATGCATCAAAAAATGCATTATTTACTAAAACCATTGGGGGGGCATATTGATCATATTGAGTTCTGCCC
>JAGLBQ010000305.1 GCA_023146675.1 Cocleimonas sp.
CATCCTTTCCAGCAATGGCTAGATGAAGGGCAAATTAAAGTCTGTGATATGACGGGTGAGGTAAAACTTGCTGAGCCATTGCAAGGTGAGTCATTATTAAATGCACAACAGGCGTTAGGTTATACCCAAGAAGATATTAAATTCCTGCTAGGACCGATGGTTGCGACAGGAATGGAAGGTATTGGCTCGATGGGGGCGGATAATCCACCTGCGGTACTTTCAAACCGTTCACGTCATTTATCAAACTACTTTAAACAGAATTTTGCGCAAGTAACGAATCCACCGATTGATCCAATCCGTGAAGAAATCGTGATGTCATTAGTGAGTATTATTGGGCCGCGTCCTAATTTGCTGGGACATAATGATGGTTGCTCATCCTGTGCGCGTTTAGAAATAAGTCAACCTATCTTAAGCAATGAACAGCTTTATCGTATTCTTCATTTGGAAGATGATGATAGTAATGACTTCCATACTAAAACATTAGATATTACCTATCTCGCATCAGACGGCGCAGAAGGGATGAAAAAGGCGGTTGAGACTATACGTCAACAAGCTAAAGACGCGGTTGAAGGACATTACAATATTTTGATCTTATCGGATCGTAATGTATCGGCTGAGCGTATCGCTATTCCTTCATTACTAGCAACATCAGCTGTGCATCAATTTTTGGTGACAGAGGGCTTGCGTACTGAAACAGGCTTAGTCATTGAGACGGGCGCGGCATTAGAAGTCCATCATTATGCTGCACTGGCAGGCTATGGCGCAGAAGCAATCAATCCGTGGTTGGTCTTTGATACGATTGCAGAAAACCTATCCACTATTGATGCCAAGTTGGCGCTTGATACTGCTAATCAAAACTATATTAAAGCGGTAGGGAAAGGTCTGAAAAAGATCATGTCGAAAATGGGTATTTCAACCTATCAATCGTATTGTGGAGCGCAGATTTTTGATGCGGTTGGTTTATCGACTGTCTTTATTGATGAATACTTTACAGGGACAGCAACAACGATTGAAGGCATTGGCGTTGCTGAAATAGCAGAAGAATGTATCGGCTGGCATAATGATGCCTATGGCGATAAGGCAATGTATAAAAAGCACCTTGATGTTGGGGGTGATTACGCATACCGATTGCACGGTGAAAAGCATATCTGGACACCTGACACCATTGCTAAGCTACAACATGCGGTGCGTGGCAATGATGCGGCTACCTTTGCAGAATTTTCGACACTAATTGATGAGCAAAGTGAAGATTTGCTGACATTGCGCGGCTTAATGGACTTTCAATGGGCAGATAAACCCCTGTCAATTGATGAAGTAGAGCCTGTTACTGATATTGTAAAACGTTTTGCAACAGGGGCGATGTCTTTTGGCAGTATCTCTTATGAAGCGCATTCAACGTTAGCGGTTGCAATGAATCAAATTGGCGCAAAGTCCAATACGGGTGAAGGCGGTGAAGAAGCGAGCCGTTTTAATCCCTTGCCCGATGGATCCATGAATCCTGAGCGTTCCGCAATCAAGCAGGTTGCTTCTGGGCGTTTTGGGGTTACAACAGAATACCTAGTTAACTCTGATGATATTCAAATTAAAATGGCGCAGGGCGCAAAACCGGGTGAAGGTGGGCAGTTGCCTGGGCATAAAGTCAATGAGCAGATTGGTCGTGTAAGATACTCAACACCAGGTGTAGGTTTGATTTCACCACCACCACACCATGATATTTATTCCATTGAAGATTTAGCACAGCTAATTCATGACCTAAAAAATGTTAATCCAAAAGCACGAATCTCTGTTAAATTGGTGTCAGAAGTAGGTGTGGGTACGGTCGCGGCGGGCGTAACTAAGGCGCATGCTGATCATATTACTATTTCAGGCTATGATGGTGGCACGGGTGCCTCACCTTTAAACTCAATTAAACATGCTGGTTCATCATGGGAAATTGGTTTAGCTGAAACGCATCAAACCCTCGTATTAAATAAATTAAGAAGTCGCGTTTGTGTGCAAGCGGATGGTGGTTTGCGTACAGGTCGTGATGTGGTGATCGCAGCACTATTAGGTGCAGATGAGTTTGGTTTTGCAACTGCGCCATTGATTGCTGAAGGTTGTGTCATGATGCGTAAATGCCATCTAAATACCTGTCCTGTTGGTGTGGCAACACAAGACCCTGAATTACGCAAGCGCTTTAAAGGCAAGCCAGAGCACGTTATTAATTACTTCTTCTTTGTTGCAGAAGAAATGCGTCAGTTAATGGCTAAGCTTGGCTTTAAAACAGTGACCGAAATGATTGGTCAATCTGATCGCTTAAATATGCGTTCTGTTATTGATCACTGGAAGGCGAAAGGTTTAGATTATTCACGTATTTTGACCAAACCTATGGCCACTAACCCAGAAGATATTTTCCATACTGATACTCAGAATCATGGACTTGATAAAGCGCTGGATCATGAGTTAATAGCTCAAGCACAACCCGCTTTAGCTTCTGGCGAAAATGTTAATATTGATATTAAACTGCATAATTATAATCGCACCTTTGGTACTATGTTATCAGGCGAAGTTGCCATGAAATACGGCATTGCAGGCTTGCCTGATGATACGATTTCTATTCAAGCGACAGGTACCGCAGGGCAGTCGTTTGGTGCATGGTTAATGAAAGGTGTCACCATTAAATTGGAAGGTGAAGGCAATGATTATGTCGGCAAAGGAATTTCTGGCGGTAAGCTTATTATTTATCCTCCTGTGGATGCGGCAATCGGTAAAGCATCTGACAATATAATTGCAGGCAACACGTTATTATTTGGAGCAATTGCAGGTGAAGCCTATCTCTGCGGTGTCGTGGGAGAGCGTTTTTGTGTGCGCAACTCAGGTGTAACGGCGGTAGTAGAAGGTGTTGGGAATCATGGCTGTGAATACATGACAGGGGGCATTGTTACGATTCTAGGTGATACAGGGCGGAACTTTGCAGCCGGTATGTCAGGTGGTATGGCGTATGTATTGGATCGTAAGGGGGATTTTTCTAAGCGGTGTAATATGGAAATGGTCAAGCTGGAAAGTATTGAAAAAGATACTGCTGAGGCGGATCTTAGTGACTTAACCAGTGCCGATGAAACTCGCTTGAAAGGTATGATTGAAAATCATCAGCGCTATACTCATTCTGAACGAGCCAAAGAGATTCTTGATAACTGGGATGAGTATCTGCCTAAGTTTATTAAAGTAATGCCTGTGGATTATAAGCGAGCTTTAGAAGGGATGAAGCAAGCCTAGCTCTAGTTGGTTACGGGTTATTAAGGCAGTACTACAGCCTCTTTAGCCTCGTAATCCTATTTTGACGGCTCTCGCCGTTATAAAGACTAAATACGCAAGATGGCTAGAGCTGTCAATTAAGAATTACGAGACAGGAGTTTCGTAACTAGGATAAGAAAATTATGGGTAAGCCAACAGGATTTAAAGAATACGCGCGTAAAGATCGTTCTTATGGAAATATTGAAGAGCGTGTCGTACATTTTCAGGAATTTGTTATTCCATTAACAGATGATGAAATGCATCAGCAGTCATCGCGTTGTATGGATTGTGGTATTCCATTTTGTCATCAAGGCTGTCCTGTTAATAACCTTATTCCTGATTGGAATGATTTAGTCTATCAAGATGATTGGCGAGGTGCGCTTGATACCTTGCATCTAACCAATAATTTTCCTGAAATTACAGGTAAAATTTGCCCTGCTCCCTGTCAAGAGTCTTGTACGCTAAATATTGATGATGAACCTGTCACGATTAAAACCATTGAATGCGCTATTGTTGATAAAGGCTTTGCAGAAGGCTGGGTTAAGCCACAAATAGCAGCAGAAAAAACGGATAAGCGGATTGCTATTGTAGGTTCAGGTCCTGCAGGAATGGCAGCTGCACAACAATTAGCACGTGTAGGGCATGAGGTTGTTTTATTTGAAAAAGAAGCCCGCATTGGTGGTCTAACACGCTTTGGTATCCCAGATTTTAAACTGGATAAAAAGCTAATAGATCGTCGTATGGAGCAAATGGCAGCAGAAGGTGTTGAATTTAAAACAGATACGCATATTGGTGTTGATATTCCTGCCAAACAGCTAGTCGAAGAATATGATGCAGTTATTTTAACAGGTGGCTCAGAGCATCCGCGAGATTTGCCGATTGATGGGCGTAATCTAGAGGGGGTGTATTTTGCAATGGACTTCCTCAAAGCAAATACCAAAGCAGTGCAGGGTGTACATGGTGAAGAAAATATTATCTCAGCTAAAGATAAACATGTTGTGGTGATTGGCGGTGGTGATACAGGCTCTGACTGTATTGGTACATCCGTACGTCATGGTGCAAAATCAATTACACAAATAGAAATCATGCCTGCGCCTCCAGAAAAAGAAAATAAAGACCTAACATGGCCAGATTGGGCAAATAAAATGCGCACCTCAACCTCGCAAGAAGAAGGCTGTGAGCGCATGTTCTCGGTTGTTACTAAAGAGTTTATTGGTAAAAACGGTAAACTCAGTGCGATTAAATGTGCCAAGGTTGAGTGGACTAAAGACGCTGAAAATAATTGGCAAATGAATGAAGTAGAGGGGTCTGAATTTGAACTACCTGCCGATATTGCAACCTTAGCAATGGGCTTTGTGCATCCTGTACAAGAAGGCATGCTAAAAGAATTAGCCGTAGACTTCGATGGTCGTGGCAATGTGCAAGGTGAGACGGAAGGCGATAAAGCGTATTACACCTCGGTTGATAAAGTATTTGCAGCAGGTGATATGCGTCGTGGACAATCATTGGTCGTTTGGGCAATACGTGAAGGTCGTCAATGCGCGCATTCGGTGGATGCTTATTTGATGGGTAGTACTGATTTGCCACGTTAGATAATGCCTTTTTAAAAAAAGCCACAGAGCAAACACGCACGCAGAATATTCGGAACTAAAAATAATAAAATATTCTGTGTTTTGTGATTTAATGATATTTTTCATAACGCCTAAACATAATCATCTATGGCAGGACGCATTCCTCA
>JAGLBQ010000306.1 GCA_023146675.1 Cocleimonas sp.
CACCAAACAGAAAAATAGTTTACACTTTTCTAGCCTGTATGAAGTTTACGGAATACAGGATAGCGCGTTTCTACGACCACATTCCGCTTAGGTTGCATACGGGCAAAACTGTCAACTGGCAGGCTACCAAATTATTCTAAAGCTTCTTGTATTAAAGGTACTAATGATTCTGGCAGTTCTATTTTTCCTGATAGAGTAAATTCATGCGCTTCTGGTGACATTTTTTTCCATGTGCGTTGAATAATATCAATCCATTTTTCTTTATCGTATTCTGTTGAGAATTTTTTATAAAAATCCAACATATAAAATTGCAGAAACACCAGCGCCGCCACATCTTCAACTATTTGCGTATCAGGATTAGTTTTTAACGATTTTTTTGCAACCGCCAACCTTACGCGCTCAATAAACTCATCATCATAATCCGCTTCTTGCAGTAAATTAGCGGCTGTTTCAGAATGAAATTTATACAGATTAGTACGCCAGAGATGGTAGCCCTTGCGATTCATTGGGTAGTCTTTACGCGGAGATTTCCAGCGTTGGATATGTTGCGCTCTCACTGCTAATTTTGCAATATCATCAGCATCAGGCAGATAAGCATCAATCATAGCACTCATGCGTTGTCCGTAGATTAATTCTTTAGCAACTTCCTTACCATCAACTATTTCAATATTTGGATCTTCACTATTCGCTGTATCAATTAATTCAACCGCTTTAATATACTGTTGTGCTTCTGTCATGACTACCTCCATTTAAAACCTGCATTGTAGAGAAACAAGAGGAAACAATACAATATTGCATAATATAAATGGGGCTATCACTTCAGCTTGAACTACAAGCAAGCATTGCACTTACAGGCATTCCAAAGACTTTTAAAAAATAAAAGCATTTTTTCAGTTCTGAATTGTTTCAGTAGAGTTTTGGCGCACCTAGCTTGTCATGAATTTGATTGCTAGTTTCATTTGATATTTTTAAACCTTTCGCTAATTTATCCAAATAAGCGGCTTCTTCTTTAGAGTCAAGATTAATCACTAAGAGAGAGATTAGATAAACTTGACGCTCCATGTTCTTAGGAACACTATTAATCAATTCTTGCAAGTCTAAAGGTGCTTGTACTATTTCTCGCACCATCTCAGTATCTTCTTCTGAAACATCATTAAGCTGCCCCAATATTTTTTTCTGCTCGGTAATATCAATGCTTCCATCTGCCTTTGCGGCACTCACCATAGCATGTAATAAAACCTCTGCCTGTCGATTCTGCTCTGCTGTTGACTCGGAATCTTTGCCTTGAATGGCATCATTAAATAGACTGGCGAAATCTTTAGGGCTATCATTTTTGTTTTGATCTATTTGTTTCGACCCAGAAAGGGATCCAAGCAACCCTCCTAGACCTCCGCTTGCATCAGTAGCACTAGCTCCTCCGCCAAGCAAGCCACCCAAACCATCAAGTAAACTCCCACCACTTGACGCTCCCCCTCCCATAATTTTACCAGCACCTTTTGCAACTAAAATACCCATAGCAACTTTGCCTAGCATTCCCATCATACTCATTTTAATTTTTTCCTTTAATATAATTAAATATGTTATTAATCATAGTAGTGATTTTAAAAATATTCAGTGTTTTCATGCTATTGTTGTGACCAAATTTTCCCTACATTTATGTGTCATAAAAATGAAATTCAATAATAAAGAAAATGAAAAAATCACCTTGCCAGATGAACGTATTATCTGGCATTCAAGATCTAGCACGGTGGTTATTACCGTTTGGTGCATTGTTAAAAACACCTCCTATTTGCTATTAGGAAAACGTGGGGATGGTTGCCCTGATGAGGTTGGAAAATGGAATCTCCCTTGTGGATATTTAGACTGGAATGAGACATTAAGTGAGGCAGCAGAGCGCGAGGTATTTGAGGAAACAGGGTTAAATATTAGATCTGTGCAAAAAGATACAAACGCGATTATTAATAGCTATATGCATCAGCCTTGGAAGGTTTCATCGTCAATAAGTGGCAGAAAAAATGCCAAACAAAATATCTCACATCACTTTGCTTTAGTTTATAAAGCCGATGAGTTAGCTGAATTATCAACCGCGTATTGTGAACCTGATGAGGTCTCTGATTTAAAGTGGATAACGCAAGATGAAATTAATAATTTTGATTATGCGTTTAATCATTTAGCGGTTATTTGGGAGTTTTTGGAGAAGGAACAATTACCGATATAAAAACAATCTCGCAAAGATGCAGAGCAGATTATAAAATCACCTGATCTACCCTTCATCTTTGTTCATGATAAAATCAATCAAGCATATGTGAAACAATACCATCGGCTAGTTTAGGCTCAAACCATGTAGACTTGGGAGGCATGACTTCATTTGCATCGGCAACTGACATTAAATCCTCCATCGTGGTTGCATAAAGGGAAAATGCGACTGCCATTTCACCACTATCAACCCGCTTTTCCAAACCTTCCAAACCACGAATCCCCCCCACAAAATCAATACGTGTATCGGTTCTTTGATCAGCAATGCCCAATAATGGCTCTATTAGATTATCTGCCAACAAGCTAATATCAAGACGTGCCACTGGGTCATCTTGTGGGATAAGGTCTGTTTGCAATTGTAGCTTGTACCATTTGCCGCTCAAATACATGCCATACTCAGCCGCTTGTGTTGGCTTATAGGCGGAACTGCTGGCTTCGAGGGTGAATTTCTCTGCTATTTTCTCTAATAAATCAGCTTCACTCAACCCATTCAAGTCTTTAATCACACGATTGTAGTCAAATATTTGCATTTGATGGTGTGGGAAGATCACGGAGAGGAAGTTATTATAAGGCTCATCACCTGACTGTTCTGGGTTGGCGGCTTTACGCGTTGCACAGATACGTGAGGCTGATGCAGATCGGTGATGCCCATCCGCAATATAAATTGCCTTCATTGCATCAAAAGCATCGGTTAACTGTTGAATAATGGCATCATCAGAAATCACCCAAAGTGCATGTTCAACACCATCATCTGCCGTTGTTTGCATATCAGGCTCACCGGCTGTTGCCGTTGCTAATATGTCATCCACCACGGGTGCGTCGGGGTACGCTAATAATACAGGACCAGTTTGAGCATTAACCGCTTCAATCTGACGCACACGGTCATCTTCTTTCATTGGACGTGTAAATTCATGTTTACGAATCCGATTGGTATCATAATCTGCAACGGAAGCAGCAGCGACCAAACCGACCTGCTCGTGACCATTCATAATCAAACGATAGGCATAATAGCTAGCCTTATCATCTTTAACCAACACACCCGCATCGATCATTTTATCTAGATTTTCACGTGCCTTGGCATAGACAGAGTCGTCATACGGATCTGTTCCTTCTGGCAAATCAATCTCAGGACGAGAAATATGCAAAAAACTCCAAGGACGACCATCAGCACGCTCAATCGCTTCTTGCGTATTAAGAACATCATAAGGAGGAGCAACAACATCAGCGCCACGACCAG
Source organism: Cocleimonas sp. (assembly GCA_023146675.1). Taxonomy (GTDB): domain Bacteria; phylum Pseudomonadota; class Gammaproteobacteria; order Thiotrichales; family Thiotrichaceae; genus JAGLBW01. The sequence continues at coordinate 3,494 of JAGLBQ010000306.1, forward strand.
CAGCAGGACGTAGACCACGAAAAGGACGAATGAGATTCATAGTGAAATTCCAGTATTTTGGGGAAAAATTGTGATTATCCTAAGGTTAGTAGGAAATAGCAAGGTGTGACATGATCTACTCTTCTCTCTGAAACTGATAGCCAAATCAGCAATCATCAACCCTCTCCATACCTTTTTGCAAAACCTCAATTCCAGCCCCTTCTTTATGCGCATTTTCACTCAGATAACGTCGCCATGCCTTAGCGCCAGGCTGCCCCTGAAATAAGCCCAGTAAATGTCGACTCATATGTTTAAGGTACACGCC
>JAGLBQ010000307.1 GCA_023146675.1 Cocleimonas sp.
GGCACATCTCTATTTTCTTTGGGGCTGAGTCCTTTTAGCCAAGCTTTACGTGCATGGATAATAAACGTATTGCAACCTGCCTGAGAGACGATATCAATAAATTGACGCAAGCTTTTCTCTTCGTCTTGCTCATCAATACCGATGCGGTTTTTAACAGTAATAGGAATACTAACGACAGAGCGCATAGCATCCACACATTCAGCGATCAGTTGCGGCTCTGCCATTAAACATGCTCCAAAGGCACCTTTTTGCACCCGTTCGCTGGGGCAACCGACATTGATATTGACTTCGTTATAACCATAGTCTTGTGCCATTTTAGCGCATTCAGCCAAATCTTTAGGGTCACTGCCACCCAGCTGTAAGGCAACAGGTTGTTCTTGATGATTAAATTGCAAATAGCGATCACGATCACCATAAAGGAGCGCGCCCGTTGTTACCATTTCACTGTATAAGTAGGCATGACGAGACATCAGACGTAAGAAATAGCGCTCATGACGATCAGTCCAATCCAACATAGGGGCAACACAAAATCGACGACAACTGGAGAGAAGGGGGTTTTTCACAACGATACTCAATGAAAAATCAGAAAATTATAACGAAAGAAGTTACACTGTGCGTCATTTTTTAGAAGATTCCCTTCCTAAAAATAATCTTTCGATCAAAATTACGGGGAACAAAATGGAACCACAACAAGCAATAGAAACGGGCAATTGGGTCGCTCTTGCCGCCTATATGGGCTTTAGCTTTTTTGTAGGCTTTAGTATCGGCTACGCATTTAGAACATTCTTAAAATTCGTCTTTTTTATGAGTGGCGCGATATTTATCTTACTCTTTTTACTACAATATAATGGCATGATTGATATTAACTGGGCTATTTTTGAAACGGCATATGATAATTTAATTGCGTGGATTTCGCCGCATCTTGGCGGACTAAAAAACTTTATTACTGCAAACCTATCTTCGGCTGCAATGGCTGGATTAGGATTATTCTTGGGCTTTAGACGAAAATAAGTCATTCTATCAACGATAATTCCTAACTAGAGATGTTGCAAGCAACATCTCTAGTACAATAGAAAAATGCCTACTCTTAATGCATCTATCCATCGCATTCATGCGTAATTTCACCTACACATGGTATTGACTATACGGTTATTGTGCGGTAAAAATTTACAATAGTTTAATGTATTGCGCCCTATAGCAGTATTATACTTACACGACCTTTATGAACGCTAGCAGACCAAGCAAACGATGAAAAAACTACTTCTATTAATTTCTCTTTTTATTAGCTTAATCAGCAGTAATATCTTTGCTATTGGTGCTGATGATCTTTTAAAACCACATAAAGCCTTTCAGGTTTCCATTACTGACTCCAGTGCTGACTCGGTGACAGCCACATGGGAAATCGCTGATGGCTATTATATGTATCGTAAGCGTTTTTCATTTAAAAGTGATAATCCTGCGGTCACACTAGGGAAACCTAACTTTCCTGAGGGCGATTTAAAGGAAGACCCTAGCTTTGGCAAGGTAGTGGTTTATCGCCATCGTGTTTCTGTAAAAATTCCTGTTCAAAATACAAGTAGCGAAAAAACAATTAAGCTCAAGACTAAATCGCAGGGTTGTGCTGATTTAGGGGTTTGCTATCCACCACAGAAAGTAGCGCTGGATATTAGTGTACCCATCGCTATTGCGGCATCTCTTGCAATTAGTGGTATTGATGATCCTGCAACGAACAGTGAGCCTATAGCTCTTGGTGGTATCGATAGTTCTGCATCAACCAATGATATCATTGGACTTGAGGGTATTGATTCAGCAACATCAACACCCCCGATAAAACCTTCTGTCCTCGGCATAGAGTTAGGCATTCCAGCCTTTGGTAAAAATTCAAATAACAACGGCCCACTACCCCCTGATCAAGCCTTTGCTTTTGATATTAGCGCCGTGGACAAACAGACATTAAATGCACGTTGGCAAGTAACACCAGGGCATTATCTTTATCAAAAAAAGATCCGTTTTCGCTTACTTGACGCGCAAGGAATAGAGCTTGGCGAATGGGTAAAGCCAAAAGGAAAATCACAAAAAGATCCTACCTATGGCGATACCATTGTTTATAACAAAGATTTTGACATCAGAATCCCACTCATTGGTCATGCTGATTCAGTCACGATAAAAACAAGCTATCAGGGATGCTCTAAATTAACAGGCATCTGTTATCCGCCACAAAATAAAACACAAACAATCAGTCTTGCAAATGCACCTGAAAAAAGCCAAGCAACCAGCGCAAGTATTTCTGGTATTGATAATACAAGTAGTGTCAACAGTGGTGAAAAAATATCAGAACAAGAACGCTTTGCTAATATTTTAAAAGGCAATAGCCTACTCACCATTCTTGGATTATTTTTCCTAGCAGGGTTAGCACTCACGTTTACCCCGTGCGTATTCCCAATGATTCCGATTCTTTCCGGTATTATTTCTGGGCAAGGAAGTGATATATCCAAGAAAAAGGCCTTTATACTCTCACTTGCCTATGTGATTCCTATGGCATTGACCTATGCCATTGTTGGAGTACTCGCAGGGCTCAGTGGTGAAAGCTTAACCGCAGCGTTGCAAATTCCGTGGGTGATTGGACTCTTTGCACTATTATTTGTTGTGTTAGCCTTCTCCATGTTTGGCTTCTATGAATTACAAATGCCTGCCAGTATTCAAAATAAACTAACCAGTGTTAGCAACCAACAAAAAGGCGGTACCTTTATCGGTGCGGCTATTATGGGTGTTTTATCTGCCCTAATTGTTGGACCTTGTGTAACGGCTCCACTCACAGGTGCATTAATCTTTATTGCTGATACCAAAGATGCATTTCTTGGTGGTTTATCCTTATTTATGCTCGGCATTGGCATGGGCGTACCCCTGTTAATGATTGGCACCGTAGCAGGAGAAGTATTACCAAAAGCAGGTGCATGGATGGATAAAGTCAAAGCCGTCTTTGGTGTCTTAATGCTCGGTCTTGCCATCTGGATGCTAGAGCGCATACTCCCTCTTGAAATTATTATTCTACTTACCGCTGCTCTATTAATAGGTTCTGCTATTTATATGAAAGCCGTTGATACACTGGATGCAACTGCGAGCGGATGGGATAGATTATGGAAAGCATTTGGACTTATTATACTCGTCTACGGCATTATCCTGATGATTGGCATAGCTAAAGGAAATAATAGCTTCTTTGCACCTCTTAAAGATAGAACGGTTATTCAACAAGTATCAGGCTCCTCCGCTGGACGCGCTGCCTCTGAATCACTTGCGTTTACAATAGTCAAAGATATTAAAAGTCTAGACTTGGCATTAGAAAACGCAGCAGCACAAAATAAAAAACTAATGCTAGATTTTTATGCTGATTGGTGTATCTCCTGTAAAGAAATGGAGCATAATGCTTTTTCCGATCCGCGTGTCATTAAAGCACTAGAAGGCGTGGTATTAGTGCAAGCCGACGTCACTAAAAATGATGCTCAGGATAAAGCATTAATGAAGAAATTTGGGCTATTTGGCCCTCCAGGTATTATGTTCTTTGATACCAATAAACAGGAGCATCGTTCTTATCGAGTCGTTGGTGAATTATCTGCGGATAAGTTTTTAGCGCATGCAGTCGAGTTTTTAGGGCAAAGTAAGTAACAATCTGGACCGTAGGGGTGGGGAAATTTTGCTTCTAGCTTTAGGAGTAAAAATATTATTTTTTCAGTTACCTATAGTTGCTGGAACTCTCCTATTCTACATTTGAATTTGGCAAAGGTATTGAAAAAAGCATGCTTCAAAAAAAACAAAACACCGCGTACTTTATCGTAACCATACTACTCACCTTTCTCCTCAGTAGTTGCGATAAAAAACCACCCTCACTCTTTGAGTTTGCAAAGTCAGGCTCACCTGCAAAAGACTTCACCCTGCCAACCATAAATGGCAAAGAAATCACCCTCTCAGACTACAAAGGAAAATTAATCCTACTCAACTTCTGGGCATCATGGTGTCCACCTTGCCGCTTTGAAATCCCCGACTTCATAAAACTACAAACTAAATATCAAGACAAAGGTTTTACGTTTATAGGCGTAGCACTTGAGGGACTGCAAGACGCGAAACCCTATAGCGAAGAAGTTGGCATTAACTACCCCATAGGCTATGGCAAAAAGGCAGGACATATGATCGCAACAGCCTATGGTGATAGCGCAGGGGCGCTTCCCTATAGTGTTCTCATTGGTAGAGATCAGAAGATAATTGCTGTTTTCCCTGGATTATTACGACCTGCTAAATTATCAAAGGCGATTGAAGAGAATTTGTAACAAGCTATTGAAATAATAATTTTTTATAGATTCACTAGCAAAAATATCGGAGTGACGTTATCTCGCAACGCTCGACAAGCTGACCCGATATTGTATATTCATTTTTTTATCCTAACTTAAATTGATAGCCATTATATTGAGGGGAGAGTAGTAATAATACCCTCCCTCAATCTCCTTCTACCTAGCAATTATCCTACATTCCGCACCTATAA
>JAGLBQ010000308.1 GCA_023146675.1 Cocleimonas sp.
ACTCGCATTAATAAATTATGATAACTCAATGTATTGGCTTGGCTATTAAGCTGAGAGCAGAGTGCATGGGTAAATATTCCATTGAGCTGACCATCAATCCTCTTCTCTTTGGATAGCTCAATATCACGGCAGGCAGATAATAAAATATGCTGACCTTGTGGAAGCTTATTAAGATCTATTCCATTTTCGTGGAAAATAAACTGCTCAAGTGCGCGCGGCCTCGTCTGCCCTGAGGTCTGTCGTGTTGCACTGTCCTCCTTTTCAATAGTGCGACTGGCATGACCTGAATGACAGCTATCAATAATCACCACCACCTCCGCACCATTATTGCTAAGCTGTGAAATTAAATAGCGTAATTCCTTATCGGCAAGGTCGGTTACCTTGCCTGCACGGCTATCATGGCAAACAAGCGTTTCAAGTTGTCGATCCGTATCAATATCCCAAAATTCTTTACCCGCAGGCTCTTGCGAACCATGTCCAGAAAAATAGAATAGCGCGGTATCATCTTGACCCGCTTGGCTAAGATGTGTCTGAAAACCTTGAACCAGATTTTCCTTAGTAGCGCTGCGGCTGGTCAATGTTTGAATATTATCCTCAGTCACTGAAAAACGTTCCTGCAAGGTTCGTTGCATTAGTTTTACATCATTCTTACAGCCTTTGAGAGGTCGGATAGAGTCGTTTAGATAGGAATTTACTCCTACTAATAAAGCGTAGATTGCCATTTTGCTAGTCCCTTTGTGCAATATTGGTTATTTGTTTCTAAATAATAGTCAAAATTTATTAAAAAGGGGAGCTTTGTAGTTAATACTTGTGTTGACTCTATTTTACTAGAGTTTCAGTCCAAGCTTGATGCAATAATGGCATTGCGCCTCAGCGACTTAGGGTTATTATATCGTGAGTTTTACGAAATAAAGCAATATATCAAGGATAAATAAGCATGGCATATGATCCAAAACTAAATAAAACAGTTCTAACAAATCCAATCCACTTCCTAGCTTTTGGCTTTGGCAGTGGCTTAGCCCCTTTTGCACCCGGTACTTTCGGCACATTAGCCGCCATTCCACTGTATCTATTAATGATCAATTTTAGTTTACCTGTCTATTTGGTTATTACTTTATTCTCAGTGTTTATCGGTTTCTGGCTGTGTGGAAGGTCATCAGAAATGCTCGGGGTACATGACCATTCAGGTATCGTCTGGGATGAGTTTGCAGGTTTTTTTATTACCATGATAGCTGCGCCACAAGGCTGGCAATGGATAGTGATAGGATTTGCACTGTTTAGATTATTTGATATATGGAAACCATGGCCCATTAATATCATCGATAAGAAAGTGCAGGGGGGCGTGGGGATTATGATGGATGATGTGATTGCTGGAATTTATGCATTAGTTGTATTGCAATTGATCGTTGTTGTCGTTGGCTAATTTACACTACCGAAATGAGAGTCGATAGTGTAATCTCGTGCGCTTTCGATAAAATATCAGAGTTCAGAAATGACAGTTAAAACACGCTTTGCACCAAGTCCTACAGGCTATCTTCACATCGGTGGCGCACGTACAGCGCTTTATTGCTGGCTACATGCACGTAAAACAGGCGGTAGTTTTCTACTCCGCATCGAAGATACCGATCGTGAACGTTCAACGCAAGAGTCGGTTGATGCCATTTTAGAAGGAATGGAGTGGTTAGGGCTGGACTATGACGAGGGACCAATCTTCCAGACAGATCGTTTTGATCGTTACAAAGAAGTGACTCAACAACTAGTTGCTCAAGGGGATGCGTATCATTGTTACTGTACGCCAGAAGAGCTGAATGAAATGCGTGATCAGCAGCGAAAAAATAAAGAAAAGCCCCGTTATGATGGGCGATGTCGTCAGCGAAGTGAGCCACGAGAGGGTATTCAGCCAGTGGTTCGTTTTCGCAATCCTACTGAGGGTAAGGTGGTTATTGATGATCTGGTTAAAGGAAAAATCGTAATCGCGAATAAAGAACTGGATGACTTGATCATTGCCCGCTCTGATGGCACGCCCACTTATAATTTAACCGTTGTTGTTGATGATATTGATATGGGAATGACACATGTTATTCGCGGTGATGACCATATTAATAACACCCCGCGTCAGATCAATATGTATACCGCATTGGGAGCAGAGTTGCCAAACTTTGCCCATGTGCCGATGATATTAGGCGATGACGGTAAGCGTTTATCCAAGCGGCATGGCGCAGTTGGTGTAATGCAATACCGTGAAGATGGCTATATACCGCAGGCGCTTCTCAATTACCTAATGCGCTTAGGCTGGTCTCATGGTGATCAGGAAATATTTAGTCGTGAAGAAATGATCGATTTATTTGAAATCACCGATGTACACAGTGCGCCATCGACCTTTAATACTGAAAAGTTGCAATGGCTGAACCAACAATATATTAAAGAGTTACCCGTAGAAGAGATTATTCAGCATTTGCAATGGCATATTGAACATCAAAAACTCGATGTTGCCAATGGACCTGATTTAGCCGATGTGATTGATGCACTACGTGAGCGGGCTAAAAGTTTGGCAGATCTAGTTGCTACCTGTCGTTATTATTATGAAGATTTTTCAGAATACGATACAAATGCAGC
>JAGLBQ010000309.1 GCA_023146675.1 Cocleimonas sp.
ACGATGAACTGCGTAATACATTAGTACCTATCAATAAAAAATATCCGATTAAAGTACTAATGGATGCGTGCAAGCGCTATATGAAGGGCAAAGCAGCGAGGGAGCGGATTACTATTGAATATGTCATGCTGGATGGAGTTAATGATAGTGATCAGCATGCACGAGAATTAATTTACACGTTAAAAAATATTCCTTGCAAAGTAAATTTAATACCCTTTAATCCTTTTCCTGATACCCGTTATAAACGATCATCATCAAAACGTATTAATGCATTCAGAGATATGCTTATTGCATCAGGGTTGATTGTTGTTACAAGAAGAACACGAGGTGATGATATTGATGCTGCCTGTGGACAACTAGCAGGGCAGGTTAATGATCGTAGCCGTAGGGAAATTCACTTTGCTCGTATTGAGTAAGGAAAAACTTCCTTTCTAAAGGAATGCACACAAAATAACATCCAAATTATAACTTATCTTTGCATTATAATTTGGGATATTGTCCCTGCTTGCCTCCCAAGAGACTTTAAAAACAATGTTACTAATAATAATAAAAAACAACATCAAAACCCTCTTTCCTATACTTATTATCAGTATCTCGCTTGGGGTTGTGGGTGGCTGTAGCTCCCAAAGCAAAAAAGTAGATCGTCAAAGCGCTGCAAATTATAATGCCCAACTTGGAGTAAAGTATTTACAAGCAGGACGCTTAAAGTTAGCCAATGGCAAATTGGTAAAAGCACTAAAACAGGATCCTGAATCTAGCTCTGTAAATCATTATTATGCTCTTTTACAACAAAAACTAGGCGATAATAAAACGGCAGACAAACATTTTAAAAAAGCAGTTAAGCTTGATCACAAAGACCCTGAGTTGTTAAATAATTATGGCTCTCATCTTTGCCAGACAGGTCATTATGTTAAGGCTGTGGAACATTTTGATCTTGCAGCACAAAGCCCTTTTTATACAACACCCGAGTTTGCCTATACAAACTCTGGCATTTGTTTGCGCAAGATGCGTGATCATTCAGGGGCAGAGATGTATTTTCGCAAAGCATTACAAAAAAATACTGATTTTGGCTCTGCCCTATTCCAAATGGCAAAATTGAACTATGATCAGGGCAATTTTGCAAAAGCACAGGCTTTTTTATTACGTTATGATGAAAAAAACCAACCAGCAGTGGAATCATTAGCGTTATGTACTAAAATTAATACACGTTTGGGAGAAACTGCTAAAGCAGAATCCTGCACAGAGAAAAAATTTCGTTTACTTTCAAGATAATCATCAAAGATAAATAAGGGTAGTGTTGATATAATCAATTATTATTTGATATTCTAGAAGATTGCAAGGAATGCAAATATTTAGAATAAATTCACATACCTACTCATAATAAGGCTACGGCTAATGTCAGACTCACAAATAGAATCAAAAAAACAACAAACAAAAGAAGAGACACAAGGGAATCTCGGCTCACTGTTAAAAAGTTATAGAGAACAAAATGGTCATGATGTATATGAAGTTGCGGAAGCACTTTGTTTATCACCTGAAATTATCACCTCATTAGAAGAGGAAAATTTTGACTCACTACCAGAACCTCCCTATGTACGTGGCTACCTACGTAGCTACGCTAAATTTTCCAATATTGATCCGCAAAAAATAATCGAACTTTACGAAGCACAACGCGGTGCAGACCCTCAGGATTTAGAATATCATTTTAAACCTAATCGTAGTAATTTAGCAAAACCCGCTGTCTCAGCTAGCGCAATACGTTTGGGCTTAATTGCTTTATTATTAGTTGGGTTAGCGGCCCTTAGCATGATTCCTGCGGTTAATAGCTGGATCACTGACACATGGAGTGGATTTTCTAAACAAACAGCAGACAAAAATTATGCTGGCGCAGAGCCCATCGCTGCTGAAAATCAATTTACACTGCCTGCTCCTCTACCTGGAGATGAAGCAATTGATCAGGCTAGTGCTGAGTTATCTAATAATGATGCTACGACTACAAACAGTAGTACTGATCAAGACCCTAAAGGTGAAAAAAAACAAATAGATACTACTCAAAATAGCATCAATAATACACTTGCTGAAAAAGAGCCAGATACTCCGACAAGTACAGAAAATGCGGATGCGGATGCGCAAACTACAGATACAAAAACTATCGATAATACCGTAGAAGCACCAGAAACTAAGGATGGCACTAAACTAAAATTTGTCTTCAAAAAAGAAGTCTGGATGCGTATTAAAGATAAAAAGAGAAAGACTGTTTTTGAGTCGCTCTCTCCCGCAGGTGATGAAAAAGAAATCACACTTAAAAAACCAATGACCTTCCGTATTGGCAATGCACAAGGCGTTGAAATTTACGTTGAAGGAAAACGACTTGATATAGCCGCATTTACGACAGGAAGTGTGGCTAATTTCACGATAGAATAAGGGTATGGCAAAAAACATTCAATCTATACGAGGAATGCATGACATTCTTCCTTCCCAGTCTGCTTCTTGGCAATATCTAGAAGCGACGGTACGTGCATTATTTAATAGCTATGGCTATCGCGAATTGCGCACGCCTATTATTGAACCTACCGAACTTTTCTCACGTGGTATTGGTGAAGTCACTGATATTGTTGAAAAAGAAATGTATACTTTTGCTGATCGCAATGGTGATAGTCTCTCAATGCGCCCAGAAGGTACGGCGAGTTGCGTACGTGCAGGTATTCAGCATGGATTATTACACAATCAGCAACAGCGCATTTGGTATACAGGGGCTATGTTTCGCCATGAGCGCCCACAGAAAGGTCGTTATCGCCAATTTTATCAAGCAGGTATTGAGACTTATGGCATTGCAACACCTGATATTGATGCAGAAGTCATTGCCGTTGGTGCGCGCCTATGGAAGCAACTTGGACTTAATGGTATTAAATTACAATTAAATACGCTAGGCAGTGATGAAGCACGACAAAAATATCGAGATGTACTCATTGACTATTTTTCTGCACATGAAGACCAATTAGATGATGATTCAAAACGGCGTTTGCATAAGAATCCATTGCGCATTCTTGATACAAAAAATCCTAATTTAAAAGAGTTAGTCGCTGCTGCACCTAACTTAATGGACTACCTAGATGATGAGTCCAAACAACATTTTGATGGCTTGTGCGCGCGTCTAGATATTATGGGTGTAGCGTATGATATTAATCCACGCTTAGTTCGCGGTATTGATTACTATAACCGCACCGTATTTGAATGGGTGACAGAGGAACTTGGCGCTCAAGGAACGGTCTGCGCAGGTGGACGTTATGATGGCTTAGTAAAGCAATTAGGTGGGCGTGCAACCCCTGCCTGTGGTTTTGGCATTGGTTTAGAACGTTTACTTTTATTAATGGAAGCGCAAGAAATACAAATACCTGCATTAACACCTGATGTTTATCTTGTGTTGGCAGGTGAAGAGGCACAAATTGCAGGGGTTAAGCTTGCGGAGTCATTGCGTGACTCACAAGTCAACTTATCATTACAAAGCAATGTGGCAGCAGGAAGCTTTAAAGCACAGATAAAACGTGCGGATAAGTCAGGTGCAGAATATGCATTTATTCTTGGTGGTAGTGAAGTAGAAGAAAATACAATCACCATCAAGGCATTACGGTCAAGTGAGGAACAACAAACAATCCCACAAGATCAACTAGATAATTTTATTAAAGAAATCATATTCAAGGGGAAGTAAATGGCCGATTTAATGACTAGCTTAAAGACAGACGAAGAGAAAGCAGAAGAAATAAAACGTTGGTGGAAAGATAACGGTACGTCTGTTTTAGCGGGTGTTGCAATAGCCGTTGCTGGCACCTTTGGATGGCAGCAATGGCAATCCCATCAAGCTAACCAATCTAAAGAGGCATCTGCTCTTTTCTCACAAATCACTAATGGCACAACCATTGATATAGCAGGTACAATCAAGACGCTTGAAAGTGATTATAGCGCAACACCATATGCTGCTTTTGCATCAATGGAAAAAGCCAAAACTGAAAAAGATAATAAAATAGCGATTGAAGCATTACGTGCTGCAGCTGATTCTAAGCAAGTTAATGTTTCTCGAATCGCTAAGCTACGCCTAACTCGTGCACTTATTGTGGAGGGGCAGCTTGATAAAGCGGCTTCGCTACTTAAAGAAAAATTACCTTCTGCTTATACTTCACTCGTTGAAGAGTTAAAAGGTGATCTACATTTGGCTAAAAAAGAAATTGATCAAGCACGTCAATCCTATGATCGTGCCATACTAAGCGCAGGCAGAGATTCGGTTGATTTTCTAAAAATGAAGCGCAATAATCTTGGTGAAGGAGCATAAGTCCTAGTGAATAAACGACTATCAATATTAAAGCCACTTCTATTTGTGACACCCCTCTTATTTGGTCTACAGGGGTGTAGTGGACAAGGTGTGCTTGGTAGTCAGCTATTTTCACAACAAGAAAAAATTACTCCCTTAAAGCTATTAAAAGACGTTAAACCAACCATCGCGCTGAAAATACTATGGAAAGTAGAGACTGGTAGCGCTTCTATCAATAGCAAAATACATCCCTTTATTAGTGATGACTCCATTATTGTTGCAGGCGGTACTAATGTAAGCGCATGGAATAAAAATTCAGGCAAATCAATCTGGAAAAGTAGTATTGATGAAAATATTAGCGGTGGCGTAAATGGCGGTAACGGCATTGTATTTTTAGGAACAGACCACGGCAATGCACTTGCTTTAGATGAAAAAACAGGTAAGACATTATGGATCAAACATTTAAGTGCTGAAATATTAAGTGTTTCTGCATCAAAAAACGGACGCGTCGTATTCCGCACTATTGATGGTAAACTACATGGTCTATCAATCAAAACGGGTGATATTGCTTGGCAACAACAACAATTAACACCTGTACTTTCACTTTATGGTGCAAGCATTCCTGTTCTCGTCGGTCCATATGTTATTGCTGGATTTGATAACGGCAAGCTGGCTGCCTATGAATTACAAAAAGGATCGCCTGTATGGGAGGCAACTTTGACGCTTCCTCGTGGTGATAATGAACTTGACCGTATGGTGGATGTTGATGGCAAACTAAAAGCCCTTGGTAGCGCAATGTTTGCTACTAGTTTTCATGGACGAGTTTCTGGTGTTGATTTAAAAACAGGTAAAATTCATTGGGCTAAAAAGCACTCATCCTATACAGGTGCTGATGCGAATCTTGAGGGCGTTTATACTGCTGATGAAGCGGGTAGAATTTGGAGATTAGAACCACAAACAGGCAACCCTATGTTTAAAATAGATGACCTTATGCGTAGGGAGCCGACAACTCCTACTCTAATCAATTCAAATTTAATTGTAGTTGGTGATAAAAAAGGTAATTTACACTTTATTAATACAAATAATGGACAATTTGTAGCACGTATAAAGGCTGATAAGGCAGGGTATAATATTGCTTCAAAAGTAGATGGGAATAAAGTCTATAGCTTGGGGCGTGGTGGGTTATTGACAGTAATAATGGTTCAATAAAATCAAGTTGAAAGCTATATAATCGCACAAATAAACAACCACATAGCTACTTTATAACTATTTATCTTCAACTTTTTCTAACGGTGGAGCAGGTGGTAGTTTTGATAACTTACTTAACTTATAAGCACCCCAGCCAAAAAACCCAACGATAAAAAGTATAGTAAATGTAGTCCAAAAGAACATTTCTATGGTTGTAAAACTCATAACGAACTCCTCCTAATTATCAAACAATGCTGTTAATACTAACAAAAATTTGATGGTAGCACATTGCGGTAAATCAAGCACTAGCACAAAAAGTATAATAATGATTCAGCAAGTTAATCTCCCTTATTTTAAAAATTCTGCTGATTTATTCAGCCCTTTTGCTAATAGTGAATGGAGTATTTTCTTAGACAGTGGCTACCCTTCTGAAAATGCTGGGCGATATGATATTTTAGCTAGCGAACCTATTGCGACTGTTGTTAGTGATTCAAAGACAAGCATAGTAAGCACCACCTCCTCCAGAAAGCAGTATTCAAACACCTCTCCATTTGATGTATTGCGCTTAGCAATCAGTCATTACACACCGAATAGTAATACGAATAATACGTTACCATTTCAAGGTGGTGCATTAGGCTATTTTAGCTATGACCTAGCGCGTACTATTGAAAAGCTACCCAAACTTGCTAAAGATAATGAACAGTTACCTGATATGGCGGTAGGCATCTACACATGGGCTGTTATTGTTGATCACAAACTGAAAAAAAGCTATCTAACGGGCGAGATAAAACAAAAAGAATCACAATGGTCATGGCAACAGCTTGTGGAAATATTTAGCCAAATACCTTCAACCGTTAAATCAAATAATGATAAATTCATTGTCACTAGTGCTGTTACATCCAATTTTAACTACCCACAGTACCGCCGCGCTTTTAAACATATCAAACAATATATTCTTGCAGGTGACTGCTATCAAATTAACCTTACACAACGCTTTTCTGCTTCTGCTCATGGAAACCCTTGGGATGCTTATCAACAGCTAAGAAAGCTAAACCCTGCGCCATTTTCCGCCTATATCAACACACCTTTTGGACAGATCCTCAGCTCATCACCCGAACGCTTTCTGCAAGTCAAGGAAAAGAAGGTTGAAGCCAAACCCATAAAAGGGACTCGCCCACGTTCAAGTGATCCAACAACCGATAAACAACACATTACAAATCTTCAAGCAAGTCTTAAAGACCGCGCTGAAAATGTAATGATTGTTGATTTACTGCGTAATGATATTAGTCGTGTTTGCAAAACAGGGAGTGTCACCGTGCCGAGTTTATTTGATGTAGAGAGTTATACCACCGTGCATCATTTGGTCAGCACCATACAAGCTACGTTAGCCAAAAATAAAGATGCCATCGACCTATTAAAAGCCTGCTTCCCTGGTGGCTCTATCACAGGCGCCCCTAAAATTCGCGCAATGGAAATTATTGAGTCATTGGAACCCCATCGACGAGGGCTTTATTGTGGATCAATTGGATATATTGATTTTAATGGCAATATGGATACCAATATTGCCATCCGCACTTTGGTTTATAATCAAAATATAATTCGCTTTTGGGTTGGTGGAGGAATTATCTATGACTCTGAACTTGATGCAGAATATCAGGAGACATTTGATAAAGGCAAGGCATTGCTAGAGTTGCTAGATAAGCTTACCAACAAATCCTCAAAATAGTAATCTCGCAAAAATACCGAGCACAACCTTTTCCCTCTCCTTCTTTGTGAGAGATATTTGCTGTATTTTCTATACTACAAATTCTGGTGGCTGATTATTTTCAGGAATCTGGTATTTTTCTGGATAACTGACACTAACAAAATACAATCCGCTAGCTGGGGCTGTTATACCTGCTTGAGTACGATCTTTTATATCTAATAATTCAGCAAACCATTCTGGTGGTTTTCTTCCTGTACCAATATCAAATAAGCTACCGACTATATTTCGCACCATATGATACAGGAAGGCATTTGCACAAATATCTATAGTAATATAATCACCATCACGAGTTATTTTAATTTCTTTAATCTCACGATTTGCATGTCTAGCTTGACAACCTGAAGCTCGAAAGCTGGAATAATCCATTTCACCGATGAGATTATCTGCCGCCTGTTGCATTTTTTCCTCATCCAATAAGGAATGAAACCAAGCCACACGCTGATGCAACAATGAAGGACGTGCTTTTCTATTGAGAATAATATAACGATAACGCCTATCCAAGGCTGAAAAACGCGCATGAAAATCATCATCAACGACTCTTATCCACTGAAAAGAAATATTGAAAGGAAGATTGGTGTTTCCACCTAATAGCCATGCTTTATCATTACGATCAGAATGAGATTCAAAATGTATTACCTGCCCTATTCCATGCACACCACTATCCGTTCGACCAGCACAGACAACATCAACAGGGTGGTTTGCTACTTTTGATAATGACTTCTCAACCTCCTCTTGCACTGAGGGTGCATGCGATAGTTTTTGCCAACCACAATAGGACGTTCCATCATACTCTACACAAAGTGCGTATTTCATATTGACTCTATTAAATATTACAAACAATAAAAAAGGTCAGATAAAAATCTGACCTTTCAGGATTACAAGCAACTAAATTTTATTAGCCTAACCCGCCTGATGCAATAACTCCTCAGCTTCTTTCTTCTGGTCATCATTGCCTTCCATCATAACTTCTTCAAGCGTATTTCTTGCGCCTTCCATATCTCCCATATCAAGATATGCACGTGCTAAATCCAACTTAGTACTTACTTGAGTCTCTTTAAGATCATCATCATTATCTAAATCCATAAAGGAGAGGTCATCATCAAGATCTCCCAAGAGATTATTCGTCTCTTGTTTATCATCCTTAGTAGAGGTATACGGACTACTTGTTGGAAGAATTTTATTCAAATCATCATCGTTATTGAGTTCTAAATTTAAGTTAGAAACATCATGCTTATTTTCATCTATTGATAAATCATCACTTAAATCAGTTAAGTCAAGATCAAGTAAATCTTCAAACTCAGAGCCAAGCTTTGTTTCTTGCTCCTCCATTTCAGATCCTGCTAATATACCTGAACTGCCTATTTCAACATCATCTAGCAAATCATCTAAAGAAGTATCATCTAGCTTTTCAGGGGATACCTCAGCCACTTCTGATAAAACATCCTTACTATCACCAAGAATATCATCTAAATCAAGATCATCAGTACTAAAATTATCCTTACTCGACAAGTCTAGATCGGATCCCTCAAAGTTCATATCATCGATATCAAAGTCTAGATCAGTTTGCTCTAAATCTTCTGCTTGAGAAACTTTAGTCAAATCAATATCATCGATACCGTTAATATCAAGATCATTCAGTAAGTCATTTGCATTATCTTGATTATCTGTGGCATCAGTAGCAAATGCCTTACCTGCTGTTACCGCTACTCCTCCTGCCACAACCGCTGCAGCCACACCTGCCATGCTTGAGCTTTTGGAGGTACTACCAAATAAATTACTTTCTGACTTTATTTCTTTAGCCCACTCAGTGACTTGAGTCCAGAGTTTATCTTTATTACCCTCAGAGTCATCAGCAAGTTTTGAGAAAATTTCTGCTTGCTGATCAAAAGCTTGAACATTAGAGGATGCTTGGTAGTTCTCTAGTAACTTAGCATGATAGTGTAAATTATTAGGTTCTTTTTCAATCGCTTTTTTAAGCTCGACCTCAGCCTGATCATGCAAACCATACACAATATAGACATCTGCTTCTTGCAAAATATCATCATCAGAATCAATAGTAGATGCTGCAACACTCTGCTTTTTATCCTCTACTTTTGCTTCAACTGCATCTCCAAAGTCAAGATCATCAAAACCACCTTCAAGACCACTAAAGGCATCATTTGAATCAGATTTTTCTCCTTTCAATTCATCTTTAGAGCTTGAACCAGGTGCAAATTCAGGATCATCAAAATCTATAGAGCTATATTCTGCCGAATCTACAGCGTTTCTTTTGCGGCGCATTAGCAACCAACCTACTAGCAATGCCAGTAGAGAACCACCACCAAGCCCCATAGCAAGAGGTGAGCTTAATAAGTCAAGCACTCCTCCTTCATTTTCAGCAATATTAGTGTCAGTGTTAGCATCTTGTGATGAGCTTACAACTGTTTCATCACCCTTCTCTACTGGCTCTTCTGTCGTTTCTAGTGGTGTCTTGCTTAGTGTGCTTTCAGGCTCCTTATCAAAGATAGAAGGAATATCAGTATTGCCATCCGCAAGGGAATTATCTGTTTGTTTTGTCTGTGTAGTGCCATTAACTGGCTCTCCACTACGAACAATTGTGCCTTCGCCTTCAGTGGCTGAATTTTTAACTTGCTGACCAATATCAGAACCTTCATCAGTCGCAGTCTTTACTGCAGCCGCAGGCACTCCTAATTTTGCTTGTAGTTCAGCTAGTTGCTCATTCTTCAAGGTAATTAAGCGATTTTTCTTACGTAATAATGACTCTAACTCAGAAACTCGTGATTTTAACTCTACATTTGCATTAGCCTTTGCCGCCAATGATTCTTTAGCTTGAATGAGCTCACGCTCTAATTGCCCAACTTTTGCTGAACCAGTCGCAGAGAGATTGCTACTAGGACTAACAGATGCTTTACTGCCAACGACTTCAAGACGTGCCTGTGTGTTTTTTGTCGCTGATTTTGGTTCTGTAGATCTAGTTTGAACACTTTTACTACTAGACTTCACCTGTTTTTGTGGAACTGTATTTTTAGCTAATTCAGAGCGGTATTTACGCCACTGTCGAGACTGACTGTAAACGGCTAACTTTGCTTTTTTCTTACTAAGAATGCGCGCATCACTGATTGAAGGACGACGTAAAAGAGCACCCGCTTTCAGATTGTTTATATTTCTTTTTCTAAAAGCAGTTGGATTAGCGCGGAAAATAGCCATCATCATCTGTTCATCACGTACACCTCTGCGACGTAACTTCTTAGCAACTTTTGATAAGGTATCACCTTTAACAACGCGGTACTTACTAGTGCGGTTACTTCTACTCGGTGCGTTACGGACTGGCTCTGGTACTGGTGCTATATTTCGCGTGGCTATCACTTGCTTTTTAGGCGGTGTAGGACGACGTGGCTGAACAGTTTTCTTAGGTTGGGCAGGTGGTGCAACGACCTGACGCCGCGGCTCTGGTCTAACACCTACGGTATTAGTAGCAACAGACGTTTCACCTTGAACCAATACAGGTGGATCGAGCAGAACAGTATATTCTTTTAATAATTGTCCACTTGGCCAGCTTACTTCAATTAAAAAGTTTAAGAATGGCTGATTAATGGGTTGGTTAGAGCTAACGATAATGACAGGCTTGCCATTCTCAATCGTTGGTCTGAAACTGATAGTATTGAGGTAAGCAGGTCGTTCAATTCCAACACGGCTAAAAACCTCAGGGGAGGCAACCCGTACTCGCAAACGTTTAGCATCCGCGGCACTCGTAGAGAGTAAATTAATTTTTGCGCGGAATGGCTCATTTAGATGAGAATTAGATTCTATTTCCCCTAAGCCCAACGCATAAGATGCAGATGAATATGAAACAGCTAGACAAACAGCTAAACTCAAG
>JAGLBQ010000031.1 GCA_023146675.1 Cocleimonas sp.
GGTGAGCATAAAGTCAAATTAAGTGCAGGCTCTGCGGTTATTTATCCATCAAGAAGTTTACATCAAGTGTCTCCTGTAACAAAAGGAGTGCGTCTAGTGGCCGTTACATGGGCGCAAAGCTTGGTAAAATCCAATGAACAGAGAGAGTTATTGTATGACCTTTCCATTGCTAGAGATAAGCTAATAGAGGAAATGCCACAATCTGATGAAACAGGGCGGGTGAGTCGTGCTTATGCGAACTTATTACGGATGTGGAGTGAAGTCTAATCACAAATTAATTGTCGTTTAGAATAGATGATGCTCCCACCTTTTAAATCGATATCCTACAAGCACAAAAAAACCGCAGTAAATGCGGTTTTTTAAACCTGTAAAATACGGTCAAATTATTTCCAGAAATTAACTTCTTTAGATGCAATGCCACGTACTTCTTCCGTTAGCTCTGCATATCTTGCGCGATATTCTTTCCACTCGCCAACATAGTAATCTTCAGCATCAAACTCACCACTATTCTCATATTTAATGAATTTTGCTTGCATATCTAACATTTCTTGAATTAACTCTTGTTTACTGCTCATATCTAAACTCTCCAACAAAATTGATATAAAAATCGATGTTGAGAAATATACAGATTTAAGCTATATAGGGGTATACCCCATTTAGGGTAGGATATTTTCTTCTTAAATTAGATATACTTTTTAATGTCTTGAGTGCAGTTAAATTGTTTCTGCGCGATGAGTTTACTGTTGAAATAAAGAGGTTAAATAATATGGCAACACTTGCAGGTACAGATGTAGAAGTAACAGATGAAGGTTATTTAGAAAATGTAAATGACTGGAGTGAAGATGTTGTAAAAGCAATGGGAGAGGTTGACGGTATTGAGCTTACTGAAAAGCATTGGGATATTATTAACTACCTCCGTGATGAGCATGTAAATAATGGCGGAGAAGAGCCAAATGAGCGCACTATTGTAAAAGCAATGAAAAAGATTTGGGGTGGCAAGCCTAAAAGTAAGGATTGTTTTCAGCTATTCCCAAATGCACCAAGTAAACAAGGGCGTAAATTTGCAGGCTTGCCAAAAAGTAATCGTAAAGGCGGGTACTAATAACGCTTAGATACGGCACATCATATCTTTACAAGAAGGTCATATAATATGAATATTATATGACCTTCTTTGCTTGTAAACGTAGTTTATTGACCATTTGTAAGGGAGCTTATAGGGTTTTATCTATAGTAGGGTGGTTTTTTTATGAATTTTTACTACACTACTTACTTCTTGCAATGGAAGCGGGATAGCTAAGATACAATATTTAAACAGCACTGAGACAATGGAATGGATAAAAAAGGATGTCATTGTGCCGCATGGATTAGCGGCTTTTTTATTTGTATTGTGCTGTTACTCAGCGCCTGTTCTGATAATGAAGACAATACAAACACGATACAGTTAAATACAAATTCAGAAAATAAAAAAAATCAACAACCCTTACCTAAGCTTCCATTCAGTCAGCTTATTTTAGATAAAATTTCTATTAGCTCTCCCTATATTCCTGATAATAGTTTTACTGCATTTATAAGAAAGTTACGTGCAAGAATTGATAATCAAAACATGCGAGGAATGTTAGGCGAATTATCATCACGGTTTACTTGCCAAAGCCCAATTTGCAAAAAAGGGCTTCCTATAAATCAACAGTTTGAAAATATCATGGCAAATATAAGCACCACGCCTTGGAAGACACTATTAAAAATGGTTAATACAAAGCATTTTCAAAAAGTTAACGAAGATATTTGTGGTCCTGCAAATGCGCAGTTTACGGGTGATGGACAAGATCAAGTAGTGGGAAAAGGTTGGGGATATATTAATGCTAAGGATGTTCGGTTGCGCAAAAAACCAACTACTCAATCAGCCGTTATCACCCATTTAACACAAGATGCCGTTAGATTAGTCTCTACAGAAATAGTCAAAAAACAAGGCCTGCAATGGATAGAAGTTGAAACCTTAAAAGGGGAGAGGGGCTTCATCGCAGAGAAGTTTTTTCTAATGTTATCCCCGCCGCAAATCTGCTATCAGCAAATTATGGGTGAATGGAAGATTTCGAGTTTTAGATCACCTTAAACTTTTTGATTTTTCTATATTTACTATCGCTTGTCTATTGAGTGAACTGTGTTACTATTCTGAAAATTGTAGGCTGTATTAGCGTTAGGAGGAGTATTAAATAGTATTTTTTGATACGTTTCTTCATCACAGTATCCTTACAGAAGATATTCATTTTTGCTAATCGGTAGTCTTGGCTCATGACTAATAAACTCTGGATTATAGGTTGCGGTGATATTGGTCGCCGTGTTGTCAGTCTTTATAAAAATCAAATAAATAAACAATTAGTAAATATTCATGCGCTAGTTAGTAGTCAAGCCTCAAAAAAATATTGTGAAATACTAGGTATTAGCTCAGTCGCTTTGGACTTGGGTAATAAGAAAACATTAGTAAATTTAGGAAAGCAAATTCAAGACAGCCAACTATTCTACTTTGCTCCGCCACCACTAGCTGGAATGGAAGATACTCGGTTGAAAAATTTTCTATCTTCATTAATCGTTCAGCCAAAGCGTATTGTTCTAATCAGTACCACAGGTGTTTATGGAGATTCAAATGGTGAGTGGATTGATGAGAGTTATCTCATAAAGCCACAAGCAGAACGTGCATATCGACGCTTATCAGCAGAGAAAACCCTACAAGAGTGGGCGAGCACATATCAGCGAGAATATATTATTTTACGTGTACCAGGAATTTATGCCAAAGATCGTTTGCCTTTAGCACGTTTGAAAAAAGGATTACCTGTTGTTAATCAAGAAGAGGCAGGCTGGACTAATCGCATTCACGCTGATGATTTAGCAATGGTTTGCAAATTAGCAATGGAATCTAATATTAGTGGTGAGATTTATAATGTCACTGATGGACATCCTAGCACCATGACAGAATATTTTAATCAGGTGGCAGACTATGCCAACTTAGCTCGCCCACCACAAATTAGCATGCAGCAAGCAGAGTCCACACTAAGCAAAGGTATGGTGTCTTATCTGCAAGAATCTCGCCGTATTAGTAATCAAAAAATGCGAGATGAATTAGGTGTGGAGTTAGCTTATCCAAGCTTGATGCAAGGATTGAGATTGGAAACTTCAAAGAAATAATGAGTAGGTTTTCTCGTAAAGACGTAAAGTACTAAGAAAATGCCTTTGGCATACTCTGCGTCTTTGCAGAGATATGTTTTTTTATCATCTTAAATTGGTAACCTCTTAAGCTAGCTACCAATAATCAATCCCATAAATTTTCTGCCGCATGATGCTCAAACATTTTAGCCTTACGCATATAATGTTGCACAGTGCGAATATCTTGCTTAGTAATATCTGCAATTTGCAACACATCTTTTCCTTGAATGGCGGCAGAAGTCACAAAGCCACTGCGTAGGCTGTGTCCTGCATACTGACTAGCATCTAGCCCAATGATTGTGCAGTAATGTTTTATTCGATTATTGTAGGTAACGGCAGATAACGCCTTAGTATCGTTTAAATTTAGTTTTTGCCCTCGGCGAATACGCCTAAAAACAGCTCCTGATTTAATCTGACTCGCTTCAAGCCAATCTTTTACCGCCTTAACTGCGCAATAAGGTGAGTCTGGATGCCCTAAAATTGGCTTATCCAGTCCTTTTCCTGTTTGATCTGTCTTAGATCGCTTCAAATGAACTTTCAGATGCTCTTGTTTGAAATGTAGTTGTGATACCTCTAGCGTCACCATCTCACTACGTCGAAATCCACCAGAAAATCCTAATAATAACATTGCTTTATCACGCTTTCCTGTCAATGTTTTGTCATCAATTGAATCAATAATTTCTTTAAGATCATCAATATACATAGCCTGTTTTTGATCTGTGTGACTACCCAGTTGTCGCGTTATAGCACGCATCATTTTTTTACAAATCACTTGGTCTGTTGGTGAGTCTAATCCTGCATCATTATGGTAATAGCGAATCGCGGCTGCTCTGCGACGAATTGTGTTTGTTTTCAAGCCTTTGTCAACCAGCTGCTGTAAGTAAATCAAGATGGTTTGAGGGAGGGTGGGGAGGCTTTCTTGCTTTATTTTTTCACTAAATAATTGAAAGTCTTGCCAGTCTTTCTCGTAAGCAAGATGGGTCAGGGGGGCCATATCAGCGACTAATGTACTTTTAGTGCGCTCAACTAATGAATCTACTTCATGCTGTTCTTCATAGAGCAGCAGGTTAGAAAGTGTAGGAGTCATTATTTCTGTATCTAAATCTTCTTTATTCATAGCTTGGTTTTATAGAGGGTAATTTATCAATAAAAACGAGTGTAGCATAAACAATGCTATTTTAACTTTCGAGAATGTACGTTATCGAAACTTAACACTAATTATTGTAACTTTTGTTATGTATACTGTACAATGTACAAAGTAATTAATACTAGAGTTATCAAATGATAGATGAAATAGAAATCACAGCTGAGATTAAAAAAGAACTGAATGAAGTGCTAAATAATAGTGCAATTAAGACGCCAGAGAAGGCGAGGGCGGTAGCAGGGCGGTTATTACGTCGGGGCGTGCAGCCTACTTGGCGTTTGATTCGAGAAATTTTAGGCACAGGCAGTGCGACTACTTTGCAAAAAGCAGTGAATCAGTACTGGAGTGAGTTAGGAGGCTATCTGGATAAGCTTGAAAAACGCCCTGATTTACCAGAAAAGCTAGTTACAGAGTTTAACCATGTATGGGATTCTGCACTGCAACTCGCTGAAATTCATGCTAAAGCTCAAGTAGAGGAAGCGCTTGAGAAAATTCAAAAAATAGAAATTGAGATAAATCAAAAAAATGAATCTTTAATAAAGAAAATACAGGAAGAACAAGCACTGAAGATAGAGGCTGACTTGCAGTTACAACAGCTAAAAACAGAGTATGAAGTACAGCAAAAAACGCTAGAACAGTATGGAAAATCACACCAGAGGCTTGAGGTGATAATTAAAGAGAATAAAAAAGAGTTTTCTGTATCACTCAGCGCACAAGAACAAGTCTTTGCTGAGAAAAACACACAACTACAACAAACATACCATGTCTTAGAAGGATCTTTAGAGCAAGCACAGCAGCAGTTAGCAGCAAATAAATCACAACAGGAGATGTCTGAAAAACAAAGTCAGGAAATTATTATTGATTTAAAACAAGGCAAACAAGCTGAGTTAGATCGTCAAGCAAAGCAGTATGATTCTATGCTTGAGCATTACAGCAATGAAATAGGACAACTAAAAACAAAACTTGAAGTTGCCGAAAAACAACTGCGTAATAATAATAATAAAGCGCAGTCTCAACATGAAAACAATTTGGTTACTACCACGGAGCTTCAATCGAATGTGACCATGCTATTGCAAAGCAATAAACAGCTTGAAAAGAAAAATAAAGATAAATCCTCACAGCTTGCGATTCAACAATCTGAGTTACAAAAACTTATTAGGGAACACACTAAATTAGAGGTTCGTTTTGAGACATTAGATTTTGATAAATAACTCTATTATCTTATAGCTGAGTACTTCCTGCGAAGACGCGCTATCTGTACATATTCCATACAAAAAACGATGTTTATTGATGTATGTCAATAATTAACGGATAAGGTATTCTTATGTGCTGATTAATATACCGCTATTGCACTATAAAATATCAATATTGATATTTTTACAGGAGACCGTATGAAATTTAAGATATTACTATCCATTTCTATTGGATTGCTCACACTTATGCTGACAACACACTCTGTTTCTGAAACAAAAATAGAAACATCCCCTACAACAAAAACCGCTGACAGCGAAGCAATAACCCCTACAACAAAGACTGCTGATAGCAAAGCAACAACTGATGAAAAATATAAATTTAAACCTTCTTATATTACAGTAAAAGATCATCGTAAATTAACACCAAGCGATTGGACTGACCCAGAAGTTTGCGCACAATGTCACCCACGTCAATACGAAGGATGGGAAGGGTCTATGCATTCTAATGCTTTTAAAGACCCTGTGTTTCAAGCCTTATGGGCAATGGGTGAAAAAGCTACAGGTGGAAAGATTAGAAATCATTGTGCAGGCTGTCATTCTCCGATTGGAACGGTAACGAATACCATAAAATTCAATCCTGATGATGGGTTACATGGTAGTTTTTCAGCCCCTAAAATTGCTGAAAATGGTGTATCTTGCGATGTTTGTCATACAATTTCGGGCTCTAATATCAAAGACACTGCTGTGCTAGAGCATGGTAACTCTTCGTTTGAAATGGATCCAGGTAATGTAAAACGTGGCAGCTTAAAGGATGCTAAATCACCGTTTCATGAGACAGAATATTCTGAGCATCACACGAGTTCAAAATTCTGCGGAAACTGTCACAATATTTTCCATCCTGAAAATAACTTTCCTGTGGAGCGAACCTACGATGAGTGGAAATACTCGATCTATGCGCAAAAAGGCATTCAATGTATGGATTGCCACATGGTTCCTGTTGAAACAGCCGTACGGGTTGCGGATGAGTTAAAACGCCCATCTGAATTAAAGAATTCTCTCATTGGTGGTTTTGCTGGTCTTGGTGGTCCTTTCCGTCCAGTGGTTCATGATCATGCCTTTGTGGGGGGGAATGCCGTTGTGTCAGAGGTAATCTCTGGCAAAAAAACAGGTAATTCAGCAGAAGCCATTAAGCGCTTACAAAATGTTGCTTCTATTAACTTAACGTTATCAACACAAAAAGACTCACTTCATAAACTTATTGTACGTGTTAATAATGATCGCGCAGGTCATCATCTTCCAACAAGTTTGACCGAAGTACGTCAAATATGGTTAGAAGTTGTAGTAACAAATGATAAAGGCACCGAGTTGTTCCGCTCAGGAACAATGAAAAAAGATCGCTCATTACCAAAAGGTACCGTAATCTTCAATGCACATGCGGTTGATAAAAATGGTAAGCACACTGAGCTTCCTTGGGA
Organism: Cocleimonas sp.; assembly: GCA_023146675.1. Lineage (GTDB taxonomy): Bacteria > Pseudomonadota > Gammaproteobacteria > Thiotrichales > Thiotrichaceae > JAGLBW01. The sequence goes on from JAGLBQ010000031.1 coordinate 7,011, forward strand.
GATTTCACGCTTTACTGATACCAATACAATTCCACCTAAAGGACATAAGGATTCAAATTATTCCTTTAATATTCCTGAAGACAGCAAGAGTGTCACGGTATTGACAAAGCTCCATTATCGTTCTTTTTCTCAGCATTTATCAGACCTTCTTTTAGGTAAAAATAAAGTAATCGTACCGTCTGTTCAAATGGTAAAGGTAGAAAAGACCTATCCTGTTGCTCACGGAAAAATTGAAGCTAAAGCTGATGACCACAAAAAAGCAGCTCACTAAGGAGTATGTATTATGAAATTAACGAATATAGTGTTAACTACCTTGCTCATTAGTGCTTCTCAAGCTGCTATTGCTCAAGACCCTGTCAGTCAAATGATGAATATAATGCAAAGTGGGGCTAATACGGCAAGTGATATAATGAAAAGTGGTTCAGATACCGCGTCTAATGCCATGAACTCTGCCATTAACACCACAAAAGATGCGGTTGACTCTGGTATTGATCAAGTTAAAGATACAACAACCAATTTTTTCCCATTAAGTATCACGGATGACTTTAAATGGACAGCACCTATTGTAATGGCAATTGAAACGGGTGACCCTAAAAAAGGAAAAGCACTTGCTAAAAAAAACAAATGCAAAAAATGTCATGGCAAAACTGGGATAAGTGATGAAGATGATACCCCTAGTATTGCAGGACAAATCCCAGCATACACGTTTAAGCAGCTGCATGATTACAAGATGAAGCAGCGTGATTCTAAAAGCATGTATAAAAGCGTTAAAAACCTCAGTAATCAAGAGATGATTCATTTAGCAGCGTGGTATGCAACCCAAAAGCCTGAAGTAATGGCGGGTGATAAAAAGGGAAAAAGCATTCCTATATTGGCGAATATAGGTGATAAAAAACGTTTTTTACTTGCTTGTGATACTTGTCATGACGAAGATGCAATGAAACGTGGCTTTCAAACGCCTATTATTGAAGGTCAAAAACCTGAGCATTTTATTGAGACAATGACGGCATTTAAAGATGGTGAGCGTGCGAATGATCACTATAAGTTAATGCAAAGTATTTCAGCTAAATTGACAGAAAATGAAATTGAAGACTTAGCCGCTTACTATGCAACTAAACCAATGAAAGATGAGGATGACTAAACTCCTTTAACTAATCCTAAGCGGAAGGCAAATATTTAGCCTTTTGCTTAGGATATTGAAAGATGTAAAATATAAAATAATCCGTTTTTTATAATTTACATCTTAATTTAACATAATATACATTATGCGAAGTTTATTATGTTTTTATATTATCCATAATTTCTATCCTAGATGGCTGTTTTTGTAGAATTTATTCCGTAATTCTTATGGCGTTATTATCTTTGCGAGCAGATCCATTTCCTTCAGCATTAACTGCTTTAACAGTAGGTTCTGCGATAATCGCATGTGTGGTTCTGTGCTCTATAAATACTAATTTTTGATTTGTATTTTCAGAATTCAACCCATTGTTTTTAATAGTAATTTTTTTAATATAACCATGCCCTTCATGTTCATCGCTACTGGTTTTAGGGTTACAGTCTATACTTTTATCACGTTTAAACCCCTTTTTAGCATAACCACCAACGTATAAGTCACCATAGGTACTTCCTGTAGCATTATTACCTGTCATAGTGATATGTCGTGTTGTAACACAGTTTTCAGC
>JAGLBQ010000310.1 GCA_023146675.1 Cocleimonas sp.
GGTTGTACAGTCCTTTTTGATAGTTAAAGTCAATACATTTTTATTAATGTGGGTGTGATAAGTGATAACCTACTGACACACTTTGATCTCACTGTGAATTTGTACGAGCTTCAGGGTGAATAACCATTCTTAAACCTTTTCTGGGTGATCATTTAACATCTCATGGAGAACTTCTCTTGCTCTGTAGAGAGCATAACTCCTTTGAGGAATATGTACGAAATAACTTCAGGAGGTTATCCCGTACAGGTTCATTAATACGAGCCTCTAGGAAAGAGGACAGGTGTATATCTTACGGAAAAGGATTGATGAAGGTGTATTCAGGGATACAATTACTTCATCGCCTTTATATTTTCAACAATTTTATTAAGTGTATAGTCCAGCTCTTGCTTAGTGTGGGCGGTATTAATGAAAAAGCGTAATCTTGCTTCGCCATCTGGGACAATAGGGTAGAAAATGGCTTGTACATTAATACCTTGTTTATTTAAACGTGTCGTTAGCTCAAGTGCGGTATTTGTATCTCCTGTGATAATAGGAACAACCGCAGTGCCCTCACTAATCCCTGTATTTAGTCCTAATTCATTTGCACGTTTTAAAAAATAAGTAAAATTTGTCTGTAATTTTCTTACTCTCCATGTCTCTGTTTTTAGTTTTTGCAATGCACATAATGCGGCAGCCGCAGAGGCTGGGGGGGTTGTGGCACAATACAAGGCTGCTCCTGGCGCATAGTAACGTAGGTTTTCAATGAGTGCTTTGCTTCCCGCGATATAGCCACCAACACTGCCTAATGATTTACTTAAACTTCCCATCCAAATATCAACATCGTCAGGTTTAATACCCATTGCTTCTTGTGCGCCCCGTCCCGTTTTACCAATCGTGCCTAATGAATGTGCTTCATCCAGCATGACAGAGCAGTTGTGGTGGTGAGCAATGTCGATAATAGGTTGTACATTACCAAAATCACCATCCATAGAGTACACACCTTCAAGTAATACCACGCAACGTTCGTGGCGATTACGATGTATTCTCAATAGTTTATCTAACGCTTCTGCATCATTATGTGAAAAATTTAGACGACGAGCGCCTGACATTAAAGCACCTGAAATCATTGAGTTATGAATTAGAGCATCATGTACAATTAAATCTTTTTCATTAAATAAATAGCCAATCGTTGAGACATTGGTTAAAAATCCACTAATAAAGACCAAGGCATCTTCTGTACCAAAAAAATCAGCAAATTCTGCTTCTAACTCTTCATACAGTGGGATTTGTCCTGAAACAATGCGTGCAGCAGATACCGACGTACCGTATTGATCAATCGCTTGTTTAGCCGCTTCTGCAAGATCAGGATCAGATGCCATGTCTAGATAATTATAAGAGGAGAAGTTAATTTTCCATTGGTTGTCGATCAATAATCGAGAACCCTTACGTTTAGACCATGCTTTAAAGTAAGGATTATCAATCTTTTTATCATCCAAATTCTGATTAATAGCCAATAAGGCAATAATACCAGGGTGGTCATCAAAACTTCGTCCAATCGGAGTCACACTTGCTGTGGGTTTTCTATTTGCCCCAAGTGATTTTCTTGTGGCTTTTTCTCCTTTTGCTTGATTGCCAGAAATTAATTGTCTTGCTAATGCTCTTGAGTCTACTGAACTCATGATGCTTGCCTCTCTACTAATGGCTCTACTACCTCTTCTTCTGAGTTTTTAGCGATTGCTTTTATCATGGTAGGGGGGTGTTGCTCTGCTACGGCTTGGGTGTCCTTTGTAAGGTTCATTAACTCTACTAATTCCTCTGCGATAGCAAGAATAGTTTTTCCTCCTAGCATTGAGAGAATTGACATTTCAACATGTAACGAGCGATTGATTAATGCTTGCAATTCAACAGCAGTCAACGAATCAATACCAAAACCGTCCAGTGGTGCATCTAGTTCAATATCTTCCGTTTCCATTTGCAGTATGTCGGCAATATGTTCAATAAGGATATACCCAACCGTTTCTGCACGTTGTTCTGCGGGTAATTGCCTGATGGCATCTACTGTTGAGTCATTGCTTTTATCCGCTCCTTCTTCTGCAATAATGACTTCACAACGATAGGAGTTTGCTGCTCGTGGCTCCGCAAACTCCCATACAGACCATTCCATTAATACCATGGTCATAATGGGTATATTCCATTCCATCACCCGTGAAAAAGTTGCATGCATTAAATCCTCTTCCATATAATGCATTCCTCGTAAGGCTAAATACTGTTTTAAATCATCATTAACCATAGCCATGCCAACATTACCCACAGGTCCTAGCTGAATTGAATTACCAGGAAGTCCAGCGGCTTGACGTGACTCCATTAAACCGTCCATAAAGGAATTAGCTAATGCATAGTTTGTTTGATGTAAATTGCCAGAGGGTGAAGCAACGGATGATAATGCCCAGAAAAAATCCAATGCCGTATTGTCTTTGGTTAATTGATGTAAATTATTAATCCCCATGATTTTAGGTAAAGCTACTTTCTTCACCATGCTTTCATCAAGTTCTAATAAAGCACAATCCTCTAGTGTTCCTGCCCCATGTACAATCCCTCCAATGACCCATTTTTTATTAATGAGATTAAAAACATCGTTAAGTGACGTAAAGTCAGAGACATCACACGCATAGACATCAACGACCGTGTCACGGGATTGGAGCGTTTGTACTGATTTTTGAGCAGATGCAGATGATGCGCCATTACGTCCCAATAAAACTATTTTATTGGCTCCATTATCAATACACCAATTGGCTATCATGAGACCAATACCACCCAGCCCCCCTGTAATGACAACGCATTTTTTAGGGTCTAGCTTGCTACCACGCAGCGTGTATTGAGAGACTAAGGGTGTGGCATTCATATCAATACACACTTTGCCAATCTGTTGTGATTTCGCAAGGAAGGTAAAGGCTTCTTGTATGTTATTTGCACCAAATGTTGTGATAGCTAATGGCGGTAAATTGCCGTTGGATAAATTTTTAAATACTTTATCCATGAGTGCAAAGAAATAATCAGGTTGTTTTAACACGAGGTAATCTAGATCTAGTGTGGTGTAGCTCACTCCTTTTTCAAACAATGCCAAGTCTAATTTAGCCTTCATGAACATATCACTTTTGCCAATTTCAATAAAGCGTCCAAAGGAGGCAAGTGCTTCAATGCTGGCAGGAACAATTCCTCCTCCAACGGAATTGAAAACGACATCAACCCCTTTATTCTTAGTGATCGTTTTGATGGTTGAGACAAAATTTAGGGTACGAGAGTCAACAACATGATCAGCCCCAACGTTTAACAAGTAATTACGTTTTTCTTCTGTTCCCGCCGATGCAATAATGACAGCACCAAGATACTTCGCTATATGTAGCGCTGCCAAGCCAACACCGCCTGCGGCTCCATGAATTAAGACCGTTTCACCACGGCATAATCTTGCGACACCTTTCAATCCCCAAAGTGCGGTACCATAAGCAACAAAGCTAGCGGCTGATTCACCTGCCTTAAAGTGCGAAGGTTGTTTTTGGATAATAGCAATCGGTAGAATATGAGGGTCAGTAAAAACGGTTAAGTAGCGTCTAAAACTATCCGCAGTTGCTACAGCAACTTTATCACCCACAGAATACTGGCTCACACCTTCGCCTATACGGACAACGATCCCCTCACACTCCAATCCTAATGTCATACCTGAGTTTGTCATTTCAACTAAATCTTCAGTGAGCATGCCATTTACTTTTGATATATCTTTATAGTTCAAAGAAACGATATTAACCTTGATCTCAATTTGTCCTTTGAGTGGTGCTGTTCGTTGATCTTCTGAAAAACTTAATGATTTAATAGAAGGGTGCTCAGGTTTTTTGAGTACAAAGCTATTGTGACCACTATCAATAAAAGGTTTTTGAACATTTGTTTGCAAATCATGGTAGTCATTTTTAGTAACACGGGTAATTTGCATTGCCCAACGTTCATTATCTTGCAAGGCAACTTCGTCTTCTGCATTGTCAACACTCACTTCAAGCGCTAGTGCATAGCCATCAATACTGTCATCTATGTCGATGTGGCGTAGGGTGATTGGGGCTAACTCATTGTGGGCGCATCGTCGTAATCCTGTTACCCACGCGCTACTCCAGTTATGCAGTGAATGTCTTACTTCGGCTGCAAGTGCTTCTTGTGTGATCATTGATAGTGTGCCACTAAAGCCTGAGCTATGAAGTATTTGTAATTCCATCACCATTTTTGCTGATTCATTCATTGCTTCAGCGGCAGTTTCTGTGTGGATAAATACGATTAGCTGCTCAACATCATTAATATTGTCAATCGCAGAAAATGCTTCAATACTGTCAAACAGAGAGACATCTTCGCAGCCTAATTCAACCAAGCCCTCATCTAAACCCGTGGGAATATGATCACCAATAATGGCTACTTTAGAGCAAGCAACAATATCATCATCATAACCAACCAAATACCAACCTAATCGATAAGAGACCGTTTCTAGTTCTGCCAATAATGGATCGGTTGCTAATTGAACAGCATCACAGCGTATGCCTAGTAGCTCAACAGCAACATTGTTATTAACGATTAAACTAAGGTCTGCCTTAATATAGCGCTTATTGTGAGCAGTAATAGTGAGGAGAGCTTTTGCCTGATCCTGAATTTGATGATACAGATGAATTTCATCTATATGCACAGGGAGGTAAGCAGAACCTGCATCGTCTTCTAATAAGGCGAGCATCGATTGAAAAGCACCATCTAGTAGTGCAGGATGGATAATATGTCGGGGATCTTTTTCAATCTCTAAATCAATGATCGCGCTTTTACCCAGACGTTTTAGTGATTTAATGGAGCGAAAGTGTGAACCATAATCCAATCCTAAATCATTAAAGTTAGCATATAAGGTATCTGTTGAGACAGGTTCAAAACGTGATAATTGATCCGCATTCATCAG
>JAGLBQ010000311.1 GCA_023146675.1 Cocleimonas sp.
GTACGGAGTTATTAGACCACTTCACGGTTAAGAAATTATTGAAATGAAAGATGCTGATTGGAAGTAGCTTTCCTATCTCGTAAAAATGGGGTTGCTAGGCTTTGTTGGTATTTGATAAACATGCCGCTTTATCTTCACTGTACCAAAGGGTGTCTGGTACTTTTTAAAATCTTTATTTCATGAGGTCCACTTTACCCTTTCTCTTATCAAAGGCATTTCGTTGGTATCAAAATGTTTGAGGGCTTCTTCTGCCTCAATACAGCCCACTTCGTTGACCGCATCTAAGATGATATTTTTCATTTCCAACATACTGCTCAGTCAGTTCAAAGGTGACTGAAACAGTAATACTTCCATTAGGATTTTGAACAAGTGTTGGCATTGGAAACCTCTGATTATTTGGATAAGAATATCAGGGGGATTATACTAAACATTTTATTTTTTGGTCACACCCGTAAAAGATAGAAAAAAACCTATTAATCAACCTTGGAAGATAAGATACAGATGTATGGCGTTTGCTAATGTGATGCATTATTCATATTTCACCGCCATTTCCTCAACCTTCTGCAAAATCTCCTGCACCGTTTCTTCTAACTCCGTGCCCATTTTTAAATACTCTTTAGGATACGCATCTTTAAGTAATGTCATTAAGGCGTAGTAAACAGGTTTAAATTGTTGTTTAAGATCGGAGTATTCGGTAAATAGATCATAGGCTAAACTGGTTTTTTGTTTAGCGAGTAATAATAAAAAATAATCTGTTATATCATCCATAAAGCTTTGATAATCATCAGGTGTGGCTAAGAGTTCTTTTATTTTCCCAATCGATTCTTGATAGTGATGATTCCATAATAAGCTGGTGGCTAAGGTGTGCGTGTTCCAAATATTTTTCTTTAATGAATAGGATTTTTTACTGAGGCTTAACGCCTCTTCTTTTTTAATTGCTTGAGTGTAATAAAGCCAAGCTAAGTGATACATTGCCTCCGCATCATCCTTCTCAATCGCCCTTTTGTAATAAACAATCGCCTGATCAAAGTCTTTGAGTTTATTTCTATAGAGAAGGGCTAAGTTAAACATTGCGTCAACATCATCCTTCTCAATCGCCCTTTTGTAATAAATAATTGCCTGATCGAAGTCTTTGAGTTCAGTTTCATAGAGATAGGCTAAGTTATTCATTGCGAAATCATGATCCTTCTCAATTGCCCTTTTGTAATAAACAATTGCCTGATCGAAGTCTTTGATTTTAGTTTCATAGAGAAGGGCTAAGTTATTTATTGCGAAAGCATTATCCTTCTCAATTGCCCTTTTGTAATAAACAATCGCCCGATCGAAGTCTTTGAGTTCAGTATCATAGAGAAGGGCTAAGTTATAGATTGCGTCAGTATGACCCTTCTCAATCGCCCTTTTGTAATAAACAATCGCCTGATCAAAGTCTTTGAGTTTATTTTTATAGAGAAGGGCTAAGTTATACATTGCGTCAACATAATCCTTCTCAATTGCCCTTTTGTAATAAACAATTGCCTGATCGAAGTCTTTGAATTCAGTTTCATAAAGTAAGGCTAAGATATGCATTGCCATAGAAGAACCTTTATTACTTAATGTCTTATAGTATTTAATTGCTAAGTTGAGGTTTTTATCTTCTCTTGCTTTACTAGCTAATTTATAAAGTTCTTTATCTGATTTTGAAACTTTCTTATCAATATCACCTAGCATGGGTCGCAGTGCATTGCGTGTGGTATTAATAAATTCATGTTGTAAGTCAACATCATTAATCAAAGGAGCTAAAGCATTCGTCATATAAACCCCACCTATAGTATGTAGTCTCCCTTCCTTAGCGACTTCAATATGCCGTTTAGTCCGTCGTATCAACTCCTTTTGATCACACCATTCTTGCAAAAACCGTACTAACCACAATACTTGATTTTTATTTTTCTTACGTCCATAACGCATTAAATACCAAATATTAAAAAAGCGTTCTTGGAGTAAATACACTTTAATTTTTGTATTATCTGGTTTTTTTGACTCAACCCAGCCATTTTTTTCCAATTGATTTAGTTGCGAGGCAATTTTTTTGCTGGTAAAAATAGGATTATTGAGTTTTTTGGTAATTTCTTTGGTGGTCATGCCATCCCAATTCAGGGCAAGGGTATTGATAATGGCTTGTTGTTGGGTGGAAAGGTCATCCATGCGGTGTTTATACAGGGGGGAAACACGGTCTAAAATAACCTCTAAATCTTCAAAAACCCCTGCGCTTTCATCAATAAAAATTTCATAGAGTAAAACAATAGTACGCGGTACACCGCCTGTTAAGCGTCGAATGGTTTCAATGCGTGCGTCTTGGTTTTTAATAATGACCTTAATCTGTTGCTGCTGATGATTATTTTTCGCCAGTTTTTCTAATAAACAATGGGTTTCTTTTTTATTTAGTCCTTTTAAAGTCAGTATTTTAAAAAATTCATAAAAGGGTTGATCATGTTGATAGGTGGCTTCCAATGCCTTAACAGAGGCGGCGATAAGCTGAATATAAGGAGAGGCATGGAATAGATCGCGCAGACGGCTGGTTTCGATCTCACTAAAACGAGCTAATATATCGCCCACATTATCGAGTAATAACACCAGTTGCTGTTTATTTTGTTTGAGGTGCTTTTCGAGAATGTAAAAACATTCTTGCGGATAATCACTGCGCTCGGCGGCATAGTCTAACTCATCAACCAGCGTTTTATAACCCTCAGTATCTTCCAAAGCCTCGGCAACATGCTCCCAAAGCTGGCACAGGCTATAAATACCGTACTGCTCCTCAGCAAATTGCACCGCTAATAAATGGGATAATTTCGGGTTTTGCTCAATCTCAATGCGTAGCCGTAATAGCAAAGAGGTTTTGCCCATGCCACGTTGCCCCTCAATCAAAAAATGTTGTGAGACTGTGCGGAGTTTGGAGGCTTCTAGCTCGCGTAGAATTTTTTGAAATGGTTTAGTGCGGATGACAAAGCCATTGAGTAACTGCTCATCACTTTGATTGGCAGGGTTGTAAATATGGGACAGTTGGTTGATTGATGACATTTTCAGTTCTCTTGTAGGGTTGTAGGACGGTTGTTTGATTGATGACATTATGTGCATCTATTTCAATGCCTCAAGCCCAATACGACGTGGTGCAGAAAGTAGAATATTCTCGCCATTTTTTAAGCGCCACAAGATTTTATTGTGGATTTTAATATGTGGGAAGTATTGATTTCCCTCGGCTGGTTGACCTGTTGCTGGTTTTAACGGTTTTAATTCACACATCATAAATAGCCCAATAGTTACTTTGACAAATTTTATTTTGTCAAAGTAACATGATGTTTAGAGTGAGTCAATAACTTGACAAAAATATTTTTGTCAAAAAAACATTGGTGTTAGTAGGAGAGACTAATGTCACAAATAAATAACGGTAACAGCTGATAAGTGTAACGTTTTTAGCTTAGCTGAAATGTTGTAATGGTAGGAGAGATGAGGGGTGAAATAATGGTTGCTCTTATACTTCCCGTATCATCTATAATCTTTTTTCGTTATCATTGCAGACTTTTTTGTTGCGAGACATCTTGATAGGTGTCATTTAAAACCAAAACTATAAGAATAGACTATGCAAAAATTTGAAATCGAGGGTGGTATACCTCTAGAAGGAGAGGTGGTTGTTTCGGGCGCTAAAAATGCAGTATTGCCATTACAGGCAGCGGCGTTATTGGCTGAAGGTGAAATGACAATCCGTAATGTGCCACGTTTGAAAGATGTGGCAACGATGGCGTTGTTATTAGAAGGTATGGGAGTGACGACTTCTATCGATGACGATAATAATGTCACTACCGATACATCCAGCATAAAAACGCAGTGCGCGCCGTATGAATTAGTGCGTACGATGCGTGCTTCTATTTTAGTGCTTGGCCCATTATTAGCACGCTATGGTGAGGCAGAAGTTTCTTTGCCAGGTGGCTGTGCTATTGGTAGTCGTCCCGTTAATATTCATTTAACGGGATTAGAGGCAATGGGTGCTGAGATTATTGTTGCAGATGGGTATATCAAAGCAAAAGCGGAGCGTTTGCAAGGCGCGACAATTGTGATGGAAACGGTTACGGTAACAGGCACTGAAAACTTGCTAATGGCAGCGGTACTTGCCAACGGAACAACACATTTGGAAAATGCAGCGCGTGAGCCAGAAGTAGTCGATCTAGCCAATTGCTTGAATGAAATGGGCGCAAAAATCACAGGGGCAGGAACCGATACTCTGGTGGTTGAGGGCGTTGAAAGCTTGCAAGGAATCGAGTATTCCGTTTTACCTGATCGTATTGAGACAGGGACGTATTTGGCGGCCGCAGCGATTACAGGTGGGTATATTAAATGTACCAATGCAGCACCGCATACTTTGGAGGTCGTATTGCAAAAATTTAGAGATGCAGGCGCAAAGGTTGAGACGGGTGATGATTGGATTTCTCTCGATATGCGGGGTCGTACCTTAAAAGCTGTTGATATTCGCACGGAGGCACATCCTGGTTTTCCAACGGATATGCAAGCGCAGTTTATGGCAATGAATACACTATCTCAGGGTATTGGCGTGGTGGTTGAAAATATATTTGAAAACCGCATGATGCATGTTGCAGAATTAATGCGTATGGGAGCGAATATTCGTCTGGAAGGCAATACGGCGATAGTCGCAGGAATGCCTGAGTTGCACGGTGCGCCTGTGATGGCAACGGACTTACGTGCTTCTGCTAGTTTGATTTTAGCAGGCTTAGCTGCCAAAGGCATTACAATGGTGGATCGTATCTATCATACTGACCGTGGCTATGAGAAAATTGAAGGTAAGTTAACAGCAGTGGGCGCACGGATTAAGCGAGTATAGTTTTATGAGTGATCAGGCAAAAAACAGATTAACAATTGCATTATCAAAAGGACGTATTTTTGAAGAGACCATGCCGCTATTAAATGCGGCGGGAATAGAGGCGTTGGATGATCCTGAAACCAGTCGCAAACTTATTCTTGATACTAACCACGACGATGTAAAGCTGGTCATCATTCGTGCAACCGATGTGCCAACCTATGTACAATATGGTGCGGCTGATCTAGGGGTTACGGGTAAAGATGTTTTAATGGAACATGGTGGTGAAGGTCTGTATGAATTGCTTGATTTGAATATTGCTCGCTGTAAATTAATGACCGCAGGCTTTGCTGATAAGCCATTGCCTGCGGGAAAGATCAAAGTAGCAACCAAATTTGTCAACTGCACACGGCGCTATTTTGCGGAGCAGGGCAGACAGATAGAAATTATTAAGTTGTATGGCTCAATGGAGCTAGCCCCCATTGTTGGTTTGGCGGATATTATTGTTGATGTGGTACAAACAGGTAGTACGCTAAAAGCGAATGGACTGGTTCCGTTAGCACATATGGCGGATATTAGTTCACGTATGATTGTGAATAAAGCATCACTGAAAATGAAAAATGAAAAACTAAAGCAGTTACTGGAGCAAGTCAGTAGCGCGGTTGATTCTAGAAAATAGAAAAAAAGAGAAATGTATGAACAAAGACACGGATGATTTACGCATCAATAAAATAATTCCCGTTATTTCACCAGCGGCACTACAAGGTGAGTTTCCAATAACTACAACGGCTAGCAATACCGTGCATAACGCACGCAAAGAGGCGCATAATATTCTTCATGGTGAAGATGACCGCTTATTAGTCGTTGTTGGTCCTTGTTCTATTCATGACCCCGAAGCGGCAATGGAGTATGCAGACAAACTGCTTGCGTTACGTGAAGAGTTAAAGGATCAATTGCATATTATTATGCGTGTCTATTTTGAAAAGCCACGTACTAGTATTGGCTGGAAAGGACTGATTAATGACTCTGATTTATTGGGTCAGTTTGATATTAATAAGGGTCTGGGCGTCGCGCGTAAATTATTGTTGGATTTGTCTGATAAGGGCATGCCCGCAGCAACAGAATATCTTGATCTGATTACGCCACAGTACATTGCTGACTTAGTTAGTTGGGCAGCCATTGGTGCGCGTACCACCGAGAGTCAAGGGCATCGTGAATTGTCATCGGGAGTCTCCTGCCCGATAGGCTTTAAAAATGGCACTAATGGCAATGTTGATGTGGCGATTAATGCAATTCAAGCCGCATCTCAACCGCATCATTTTTTATCCGTGACTAAAGAAGGTCAATCGGCTATTTTTGCAACCAACGGTAATGAAGATTGCCATGTGATTTTACGGGGTGGTAATGAGCGCGCTAATTATGATTCCGTTAGTATTGAAGCGACCATAGATGACATTAAACAACAGAATTTACCACCGCATTTAATGGTTGATTTTAGTCATGCTAATAGTGGTGGTGATTATAATAATCAGGTTAAAGTTGGCAGTCATATAGCGGCTCATATAAGCACAGGAAGCCATGATGTTTGTGGTGTGATGATTGAAAGCCACTTAGTGGCAGGTCGTCAAAATGGTGAAGGTAAAGCAAAAGAAGA
>JAGLBQ010000312.1 GCA_023146675.1 Cocleimonas sp.
TCCTCTCTAGTTCTTCTGTTTCATTGATAAGTATTTCAACAAATCCAATCGTCTCTTTCAATGCAGTACAATGCTTATGCAACCCAAATATCACGCTTGGCTTTATCTTTTTTCTTTGGGTAAGCGGCATGGGATATATCTGCTAAATACTCTGTTACATGATAAAAATCTAATAATTGCTGGCTTGTGTGTTTCTCCAGAAAACCCCAGTTGCTATCCGCTCCATCTGCTATCCCAATAGAGAGCGCATTAGGATATTGCTTTTTTATTTTTGTAATTTCTGTTTCTAAACGTTGCAAGAAAGTACCTTTGCCATGCTCAGGTGCTTCTCCTAGGTAAACCGTATGTTGTCGTTTGCGTCTATGCCGACATGCAGGCATGAGTCGCAGCCGCCTTTATGTGGAATTTAAATAAAAGCTAGGCTGCTCACCTGCTGAGCTACAACAGCAACTGCGCTTAAAACGAGCAGCAGAAAGGATAAGAAGTGGAGAAGCGATAACGGCTATTAGTTATGACTTGGGGTTTACTGATCCTAGTCATTCTTGTCATCGCTTTAAAAACTTTTTTGGCTGTACTGCTACGGAATATAAGCAACGGCAGTAGGTATAAATTTAGGCATTCTTCATATGCCATTATCTAGCTAATAATCAATAAAGCCACATAAGGCGTGATATTAAAAACAATCACAAATATTTTAAAAAGAGCGAGAAAGGAATACATTACGTTATTAAATGCTTCCTTAGAGCCATTAAACCATTGCCCTTGGAGTCGATACAGAAAGTTAGGTGTTAAAGCAAAAAAAGCAAACCAGAATAACAATAGCGAACTATTGATAATGGAACACCACATAAAAAAGTCGGTTAACACTTGCATCACCATTCTAAAATCTCCTTTCCAATCATTAAAAACTAATGATTGAGACCTAGAAAGGAGTACAAATGTTCCTTATAAATCTGACAATTCCAAATTATTCCAAATAGTCATACTTGGCTCTACGCGATTCATACTATAAAAATGCAAACCTTCGACATCTTGCGCTAATAATTTAGAACACATTTCAGTAACAAACTCTTCTCCCAACTTTTTAATGGAGTCGGTATCATCGCCATAACCTTCTAAACGTGTACGCAACCAACGCGGTATATCTGCGCCACAGGCATCAGAGAAGCGCGCTAAATTAGTAAAGTTGGTGATGGGCATAATGCCAGGCACAATCGGAATATCAATACCTTGTTTCTCACAGTCATCACGAAAATAGTTGAAGGCATCGACATTATAAAAATATTGTGTAATGGCGCTATTACTGCCTGCATTCACCTTACGCACGAAGTTTTGCAGATCATCATTATAGCTTGCGGCTTGTGGATGCTTTTCTGGATAGGCAGCGACTTCTAAATGAAAATGATCACCTGTTTCTTCACGGATAAAGCTGATTAATTCATTCGCATAGTGAAAGTCTCCAATATCTTGCATGCCAGAGGGGATATCACCTCGCAAGGCAACTATTCGCTTAACACCATT
>JAGLBQ010000313.1 GCA_023146675.1 Cocleimonas sp.
CTATGATCCCTGCTGAGTAGCGTCCATTTCTCCTTCTGATAAAGATAAGCACGACTATCACCAATATTGGCAATGACAGCATGACCATCAGCATCTATATCGGCCATCACCAAGGTACTGCCAGGCGTTCTGACACCTTGGTGAAATTGCTCAAAGAGTTGATTATGAATTTTTAGTAATTCATCACGCAGCTGTTGTGGGTCAGTTTGAAATTTTAGTGTTAAGAGCGCTTTTACAACTGCTTCGGAGGCTTGTCTGCCATTATTATGCCCACCCATACCATCGGCTACGACCAGCCGAAAACATCCCGAAGACCAATGATCCAAGGTACCTCTTTGCTTTTTTTCATCCTGTAAGTATTCATACTCACCCTGCAAGCTGATAACAAGGTAATTATCCTGATTTTCTTGCCGAGGACCTCGATCACTCGCGGCTATTATCTGCCAGTGAGGATTAGGATCTGCTTCTAGTTCTGGTTCTATTGGGGAAATTATTGTATCCATTTTATATTAAACCTTATCATCATGGGTAAATTCCATTTTGTATTGCAGTAGATAATTCCCCACGATTATTTCTGTCCCTGATGTTAATTTGAGTTTCTCTCCACTGGCTGGTTTTAGCGTATGGGTTATTATTTCATCTTGTAAAATAAAGGTTTGCGCGCTTCTACTGAGATGCTCTAGCACCATGCTTTGCCCTTCAATATGCAGATTAAGATGTCGAGCGGATAAACCCAAATGTCCCATACTTTGTTTGCGCCGTGTCGCACGTCGCCACTCAATACTGTCATTACGACTAAGTAATGACAGTGAAATCTGGTTATCATCACCTCGACCAAGAGTACTGGGCTTATGGGATAGAGGGGATGCCAAAGGTTGTGGCAACATTAAAATACCGTACTGCTTATTGGCAAGTACAGGATTTCTACCAATAATAGGGGTGTCTTTGGCAAAGGGCAGCGGCGACTGATCTCTAATTTCCAGTAATTGCCATTCCTTTGTTTCTGTTTCACACCACTCCAGAGTATCTTGATTGCCACGTATCATCCATTGCGTGGTCTCATCTTTTTCAGCAGGCATTCCTTGCTGATTAAGGTGCAGTACCCAATGTTTAATACCAAGGTAGTCAATACGTGGTAATACAATCCCTGTAATCGCCAATAAATAACGGTAATGGAAAACAGGGTCTTCCTCACTGCTGATCACGGTAAGCCCTGCAAGTGGGCTATCGTTATAATCACTTTGGGTATTAATAACGGTATCACCCGAGGGTACATTGTCAGGCATATCAATATTGTCGTCTAATGGTTGCTGCTCTAGCTTGCGCTCAATCACCAGTTTTAACTGCTCAGAGTCATCAAGGGTGTGAAAGGAGCAAAAGGTAGTTTCACCCACGCTACTCATCGCACCTGCTTTAATATACTCATCATCACCATAAATACGATTAGGCTCACGTTTGGTATCCACCATTAAATAGCCCTGATCTTGTGAAAACCAACTAGGACTTTGAATGGATGATTCAGACAGGGTATTGCCGAGCAAGAGAAAGTGCTGTTCCGCATAAAGTGTTGCCGCGCGCTCATTGCCTTCTGGGGTTTCAAAAAATTGCCAGTTAGGCAGTTTGCTTGGCTCTTTGCCTTGTTGTAAGATTTTAACTTCAGCGGTTTGCCGATCATTCTCACGTGGCAAATACACGCCTAACCCAAACTGAAAAACAACCTCATCAGATGCCAGACTATCCAGCGGCATGATGGCATAATGCGGTTGGCGTTCTTTATATAATTCATTACCAAAGTCAGTACGGTGGCGGTATTTTAGTTTTTCGGATAATAAATATAAACGCTCGCCACCCTCTCGTGAAGAGCTATCCCAAATTTTGCGCGGTAACCACATCACCACATCAGAAAACACCAACATCTTTTCAACGGGGAAATCAAACTCATCTTTTTCTGCCGAGAGTTTACGGTGTGCATCCAGCGCCTCTTTTAAGCGTCGTGACATGCTATTGCTGGCAACATCAAACAGCGCACTTCCTCCGCCATAGGTTGCTTCCCAGTAAGGATCTGCATCTAAAGGATGCTCAACACCTTTTAGTGTTAAGGTAAATAGACGTTCACTGCCATCCATACGTAACCACGGGCGTAAACCAGAGCCGCCCATAAAGGTACTAAATATGCCACTCATTGATTATTACTCTCCTTTTTGACTGAAAAATTAACGTTTTTTATTCTTAAATCTTAATTCCTTACTTTTTGCCCTCATAAACATCCTGCCAATATTGTGCTTTTGCTTTATTAGCAGGCACACCATCGCCAATGGTATAACGATAGATCATCCATTTTTGAGCAGGATCACCGGAAGCTTCGTTATTCCCCGCTATCTTCGCTGCTTGATAGGCTAAATTTCGCTCTCTTGGGCTACTATTTTCATTATGTAAAATAGTATTGGCATCCAGCTCTAATCTCTCCTTTTCAATCTTTGCATTGGCTTGATCTAGCAATGCCCATGATTGCGCCCAGTTTTTATCCGTTCCCAGGCCTTCATAATAAGCACGCCCTAATGATTTCATCGCTTTTTTATTGCCCGATTTTGCAATCAGTTTTAAACGATCAAACGCTTGTTTTTGATGTGCTTTATTATCCGATGCAGCCAGTACAAAAGTTTGTCTAACAAACGTTGTTAGCATTTTTTTTGCTTGATCCGAGTTCTTTGTTTTACTTAGCTGATGCAGACGATCCCATGCTTTATTTCTTGCATTTGTATTATTACCATTAATTTCTGTTTTTAAAAATACCAGCTCCTGCTCCCGCTGGTTCGCAGGTTTAGGTGTCACAATAGAGGGCGGATTATCGATGGTATTGGCTGGAATAGGACGTACGCTAGGGGTGTAACCGCCCGTACTTGAATACGGCTCGATCGTATCAACAGGATCAGGCGTAGAATGCTCTGATCCCAGCATAAAATACCCTGCCACGGCTGAAATACACAAACTAATGGCGGCTAATATGGTGTATTTTTTCCATGAGGAGGCAGGTTGTTTCTCGTTACGATCATTTTGATCTAAGCGTTTACTCTTCTCACGCAGTAACTGTAAGGTAAAGCCTAATTTTGCTTCCTTATCAGGATGGTCTATTTTAAGCGACTTTATTAATGAGGCACATTCTTCAATATCCTGTTTACTATTACAAGACTGCACCAGACTATCCAGCCAGCTATCACGTAATTCTTGCTGAAGAGCCTGCTTTTGCTTGCCCTGATGCCATAGTTCATCCGCTGAAACAGTAAAATCTGCGGGCGTCTCAATCGCCTCTTCTCTTTTATCTTTTATCTTTTCAGGCGCTACAACAGGATCAGCTTTGGCATTAGGATTAAACTTCTGCTCAAGTTTTTGCTGATACAAGGCAATGGTTTCAAGTTGTTTTGGCTGGCAGTTTTGCAATGACGTTAATAATTCACTATGTGCCGCCGCATCCATAAAGGAATGACACCCTTGATGTAATTCATCCAGCCAGCGTTGGCGTAACTCAACACATAATGCCTGTTTATACTTCCCCTGTTCCCAAAGATCATCCGCTGTTTCATTGATTTTGACTTTTAATGCATCTTGTATCAGTCGACCATCAACCAATGCCTTAACATTCAACTCTAAAAAACGCGCCTTTTCTTTGGTTGAAACCTCAAACTGCCAACTGGTCTGCTCAGATTTTACAAAACCAAAATAATGCTTGTCCTGAGTGAGTGGCTTAAACCCTGTATAAATCTGCTCACCATTGACAATTATTTCAATCCAATTAGCATCTGCAGGGAGTCCTTTGCCAATCATCGATAAATTAACCATGATAGGCATATTAGGTGACAGTGGTTTCGGAGCAATAGAAAGTTTTAATTCACTGAGCTGTGGGGATAGTGCCTGTTTAATGGACTGGCACCATAAACGCATCTGTGCAGCACTGGGACGAGAATTATAAACAGGATCTAATAAAGCACGAATAAACTGAGCCACCGAGCGTGGGATATAATCATTATTTTGTAAAATACCCATCTCAACACTAATAATACTGGCATCAGGATCTGTATATTCCTCATCAAAACGAAACTGAATATGGTCTAATAAATCAGCGTATTCCTCATCCGATAAACCACCAACTTTGCCAATTTCGCCTGTATTCCCCTCATTTTGTAACTTTAGAATATGTTGATCATAAAAGTCTTTTTTTACCAGTCTTTGCTGTGCTTCACTCTGCTTGCCACTAAAAAGATAGTAAAACACACTGCCCAAGGCATACATATCCGAATGCGTACCGATAGCATAGGTGCTTTTGCCAGCATTAATACTATTGGGTAAGACCTGTTCAGGCGCAGCGCTTTCGGTTGAATAGGAGTGAGTGCCTGTCTCCGCATCCAGCGTTGTCTCCCGTACAATGCCAAAATCAATCAGACGAAGATCATCCTTTGAAGTCAACATTAAATTAGCCGCCTTAACATCTCGATGGATAAAGCGGGTGCTACCTGTGCGAAAAGAATGAGTCGCTTCTAACGCAATAGCCGCTTGCTCAATCCATTTCAAACACTCAGAAAACAACACGGGAATAGGCTTATTTTTAGGATAAGGCGGCATTTTGCTATCCAAAGTCTGCTTGTATAAAGGCATGACCCACGCAGGCAATGAACCATACTCCTCATTCTCAATATGCCCCGCATCCAAACACGGCACAATAAAACTTTTGCGTGTATTGGGTAAACTCTGAATAAAATCAATCTCACTTTGCAAACGCTGACTCAAACCCTCTACCACAGCTTTAGTCAATCGCTCCGCATGCCCTCTCTCTGTTTTTTTAGTAATGAGCACTGACTTCATCGCCAACTCTTTATCATCACGATGGCGACGTACCTTCCATACACTCGCTTGCCCCCCTTTGCCAAGCGTATCAAGTACCGTGTAAGTGTCATTATTTAGAGTAATTGTTTTATTTTTCATAGATTTTAATTAAAGCATAGAGTTGAAAGGAGTCCAAAATTTGGCATCATTCATTTATCAGTTGACAGTTGGTTCTTTTTCTTTTTTTTGTATTTCAAAAGTACTACGTCATTGAGGGGAGCTTGGTTAGCAGAGCTAATCAACGACAAAGCAATCTTTTTAGTTGCTTGCATAATTTAAACAGATTGCTGAGAAATCCTTAATGCTGTTTTAGATCTTTAATCGTTCCAATACTTAACCCTGTTTTTTCGGCAATGACTTCTATCTCTAAAATATCCAATAGATTTTTTGCTAGCTCTATTTTTTCCTCTTTCCTTCCTTCTTCTCTACCCTTGGTCATCCCCTTGCT
>JAGLBQ010000314.1 GCA_023146675.1 Cocleimonas sp.
ATCTTGTCCTCTATATCCAGCAGATCATTCAAGAAACTAATCAGAAAATGCTTATTTTCCTCTGTTCCAAAAATATGCTTAAACCCAAAGTCAGTAAAGGGATCAATATATTTATCTTTTATCATCATGCACATGGTTGTTACCTTTTGTTTTGATGCTTTATTTTATAGTTTTTTTATAAAGCTATGTGATTGCATTGCCTAGATTTCAGCAGACACAGGAGAGTAGATTTTTAGTTTTTCTAAGGAACATGCGCGCTCCTTAATACATCATCTTAAATACATTTGCTAACAACATAAAAATCAACACTGAAACTAATAACTTACGAATAAAAACTTCCCCGCCAATAATAGCTGAATGACCACCAAACCATCCACCTAATGCACTACAAGCGGCAAGCGGTAACGCAAGCATCCAAATAACTTTACCGGCAAAAATAAAGGCAATGGCAGCACCTAAATTAGTGAATAGATTAAGGGGTTTAACGCTTGCCGTTGCGGTCAAAAAATCATATTTAAGCACTTTATTTATCACTATTGCCATATATGCCCCTGTTCCTGGCCCCAGTAAACCATCATAAAAGCCAACAGACGTAATACTCATAATGGTTTTTGTGGGATTATCGATTGCTTGGCTCTTTTTATTCGTGCTTTTACCGAAGATAAAAAATAGTGCAACAGGTATGCATAATAAAATCATCCATTCCAGCAGGGCTGTATTTAATTTCATTGCTAATTGTCCGCCTAAATAGGATGCGATTAGACAGGGAATGGCGGCATACCCAACTATTTTCCAGCAGATTTTTTTCTCTACTGCATATTTGATAACAGCCAGTAATGTGCCTGTAAAACCTACTATTTTATTCGTTGCTAAGGCTGAAACGGGCGGTATACCAACAAAAAGTAATGCAGGGAGTTGCAACATACCCCCGCCGCCTGCTACGGCATCAATATAACCTGCTGCAAAAGCTATTAGCATGAGCGCTAATAGCCACATAATTCCTATCTCTTGAAGTAAAATATCCATAAACAATTAGTTTCTATATTTGAATTAAAGTAACTCTAGGAGGATGAATGGCGCAATACAGCCAAGGTTCTTGGCAAATAAACATCACCTATACTGGTCACTTTATACTTCAAAGTAAAATTAGGCAGAATACTTTGATAGATAAGATTACTTTCTGGTGGCTCTCCTTGGCGACGCTCTGCTCCTATCATTTCAAATTCTAATGGTAATAAGTCCTCTGCAATATTTTTATAAACAGCGTTTGGCAAATTTTCAAGGGAGAAGGAGATCGATTGTTTATGCTTTAGGGTTTTATTAATGACGCGATGATATTTTTCTCCAACTATTTCAATGAGCTCTAATGGCTGCGCACCAAAATAATGAATAATTACTTCTAGAATAAAATGATCTTTATTACCTTCATACAGCATATACGAGAAGTCCATATCACGTAATAAGGTGAGATGCTCAATATCATCTAACTCTAATTCTTTATTTTTCGCCAGTTGACAATCCAGTACTGAAATCCATGCAGAAGAATATTCTTTTAGGAAGCCACAAAACTCATCTCTTGACTCATCATTCAGCCTGACCACAACACGCTGATTTACATATTGCTCTAGAATAGGATCGTAGGCATTGCCAACCGCAGAGAGTGCTGTTGTCCCCATTTTTTTTAGATAGTCACCTTGAGTATTAAAGATCATACCGCCTCTGCCACCTTTCATACGGGTTAAAAAAACATTTAATGCTTCACCAATCGCATCACTAAAGTTATTGAAAAATACATTTAAACGGCGCTTTGTACGTGGCCATATACTTGGCGTACAGGTATCTTTTATTTCTCGATTACGCAGGCTGATATTTTGCTCAGAAAGCTCGTTTTGATAGCGATAGATAGCACGTATCTGATCAATATCTTCACGATAAAGAATATAGGAGTTAATCGGGTTACCACGAGAGTTATGTATTTCACGACTGAAATGCAACTCCATACCATTGCTATGAATAGTGGTTCTTCCCCATATTTTTTTACTGCTTTGCATTTCAATTGTGGTATGAAAACCATCAATGGCTTTCAGCACGCGGTCATGCTTGCGCCATTTCGTCAGGTTTGACAGTAAGGCGCCAAGGAAGATAAAGCCTAAGGTGATAAAAAACAGATTATCCATCGTGCCTAACTAGCTACCTGTGATTGCATTTTTCGCAGTTCTTTAGGCAAGACAAAGGTTACATTTTCAACAACACCATGATCATCGGTGGAAATTGTCATTCCCAACGCCTCAAGGCGTTTAGTGACGCGCTCAACTAATATTTCAGGAGCCGATGCGCC
>JAGLBQ010000315.1 GCA_023146675.1 Cocleimonas sp.
TCTTGATGAAGATGCATATCAAATAATGAAAACTCCAGTTGCCTCAACATCACGACGCCCGCTCGAAAATCTTTGGCAGCTTGCATTTTTTTCAATAAATTACTGGGAAGTTTTTCGCCTGTCTTATAATGCCCTGATATTTTGTCCAATGTTTCACGCTGCCAGCACCAATTCTCCATAAACTGGCTAGGCAACTCTACCGCATCCCATTCCACACCATTGATACCTGATACCTGTAGATAATCAACCTGCGTTAGCATATGGTGCAAGCCATGTCCGAATTCATGGAATAACGTGATCACTTCGTTATGCGTTAATAGCGCAGGTATATCGACACTAGCAGGAGCGGAGTTGCAGGTCATATAAGCAACAGGTATTTGTAACTCACCATTGATTTGATAACGACCACAACAATCACCCATCCATGCGCCACCGCGCTTATGCTGTCGCGCATAAAGATCAAAGTAGAACTGTGCTTGTAACTCATTATCTGCATTAAAAATTTGATAAAAGCGCACATCCTCATGCCATCTGTCAACGCCTTCTTTTTGCTTGATTTTAATACTGTAAAGAGTCTCGACTAATTCAAATAAGCCGTTAATGACTTGATCAACAGGAAAATAAGGTTTGAGATCTTCAGCACTAAAGTCAAATAGACTTTGTTTTAATTTTTCACTGAAATAGGCTAAGTCCCATGCTTCCAAGTTATCAATTTTATGATGCTTTGCTGCGAATTCAGCCAGTTGTTGCATTTCTTGTTGTGCAAAAGGCATCGCCTTAGTAGCTAGTTGATTAAGGAAATCAATCACCTCATCGGCTGATTCTGCCATTTTTTTATCTAATGATAAGGCTGTAAAATCATCAAATGCTAGCAACTGCGCTTTTTCTTGGCGTAGTTGCAGAATTTTAACCATTGAAGCATCATTATTAAACTCAGGCGATTCACTATTGTCTGCAGCACGCGTGACAAAGGCACGATACACCTCATGACGAAGCTCTCTATCATCTGCATAGGTCATTACTGCGTTAAATGAAGGGAATTCTAATGTTAAAACATAGCCTTCCCGATCTCGCTGAATTGCCGCTTGTTTGCAAATATCCACTGCTGATTTTGGTAAACCTGTCAGTTGCTCTTTACCAACCAGCTTAGTCCATGCGGTTGTTGCATCAAGCACATTATCAGCAAAAGAAGACTGTAGTTTAGACAATTTCTTATTAATCTGACGAAAACGCTGTTGTTTCTTCTCCGACAAAGCGATGCCTGATAAATGGAAATCTTTCAATGTATTATCAAGTACTTTTTTCTGCACACCATCCAATTGCAATGCGTCTTGTCGAGCCTGTATGGATTCAATTGCTTTAAATAAATCCTGATTTTGCCCCATTTCACTCTTGTATTCACTCAATAGAGGCAAACAAGCATTGCGTGCATCACGTAGCGCTTTCGTATCAACAACATAACTTTTATGGCTGATTGGAGACCACAGTTTATCTAATTTATTTTCTGCCATTGATAAGGGGTGAATTAGGTTGCTCCAAGTGTAATCATCCCCTGTATCAAGAAGGGACCTGACTAGTTGCTTATTTTTCTTTAACTGTTGTTCTATCGATGCCTGAATGACTACGGGGTCTATTTTTGAGAAGTTTGGTAAAGTATTGTTATTCATATAGTAACTGTTTGGTAGGTGTTAAAAGATGCTTAATTTTATACTAGCGATACGTTCAATAACTCACAAAACTAATCGTGGCACGGCTTCCAATAACTTCTGCGTATAAGCCTGCTGTGGATTACCGCAAACATCACTAGTCAACCCTTTTTCAACAATTTTCCCTGCTTTCATCACAACCGTTTCATCACTAAGATATTCCACTACGGCTATATTATGAGTAATAAATAAAAGTGTAAGATCTTGTTTTTTGCGTATTTCTAGTAATAGTTGCAGAATTTCTGCCTGCACGGATACATCTAATGCACTGGTGATCTCATCGCAAACGATAAATTCTGGACTTAACACCAAAGCACGCGCTAATCCTATACGCTGGCGTTGACCACCTGAAAACTCATGCGGATAACGCCAAAGAAAGTCTCGATCTAATTGCACTTGTTCTAAAATTTTAGCTGCACGTTCAATTCTATCATCATCATTTTCACCTATACCGTGTACTGACATCGGCTCAGTCAACGTAGTCATAATTTGTAAACGCGGGTTTAGTGAAGATTGCGGGTCTTGAAAGGCGATTTGCATTTGTGGACGTAATGGGCGCAGTTCTTTGGGGCTTAGTCCAACTAATTCCTGACCTTTTATTTTAACACTGCCTGAAGTGGGCAGTTCTAGCTGCAATATGGCACGCCCTAAGGTCGTTTTTCCACAACCTGATTCACCAACCAGTGCCATTATGGTGCCTTTTTTGATATTTAAATCGACATCATCCACGGCTCGCACATGGTCAACAACACGTCTGAATAACCCTTTACGAATAGGAAACCAGACTTTCAGGTCTTTTATTTCAACGAGTACAGGTTGATTTTTGAGTGCTTCGGGATGTGTTTTTACAGGTTTGCTTAGGTTTTCTGGCACAGAGGCAAGTAATTTTTTGCTATAGGCATGCTGTGGGTTGCTCAGAACGTCTTTACACTGCCCTACTTCAACCAATTTCCCTTGCTTCATAACACCCACTTGATGCGCCATTTGTGCGACCACACCAAAATCATGGGTTATAAATAGAATTGCCATGCCATTTTGTTGCTGCAAATCTCGCATCAAACGTAATATTTCAGCCTGTACTGTCACATCAAGAGCAGTGGTTGGCTCATCGGCAATTAATAGATCAGGCTTACAAGCTAATGCCATTGCAATCATCACACGCTGGCGCTGTCCACCTGAAAGTTGGTGCGGATAGTTATCAAAGCGGCTACTTGCTTGGGGTAAATGTACTTGCTGCATTGCTTCTATGGCTTGTTTTTTTGCTTCTGTATCACTCATATTGGGATGATGCAGTTGCAATGCTTCCATTATTTGCTCGCCAATACTAAAAACGGGGTTTAACGAGGTCATTGGTTCTTGAAAGATCATGGCAATGCGCGCGCCACGAATTTGTTTTAAATCCTTTTCTTCTAGCGTTAGTGTATTTACTTCTTCATAAAAGTTATTGTCTTTATGCCAGTTGAATAGGACTTCACCTTTAGGATGCGAGGAGATACCTGCGGGTAGCAACTGCATAATAGATAAAGCACAGATTGATTTTCCACTGCCTGACTCACCCACAAGACAAAATGTTTCACCTTTTTTTAAACTAAGGCTGATTCCATCGACCGCTTTTATTATTTTCTTGCCTGTTTGTAGGTAGGTATGGAGATTTTTTAGTGTGAGTAATGGTATATCTTGAGTCATTGGCTAAGGCTTCTTGACGCTGGAGCGTCTGCATATGCACTCCCATGCGGGGTAGCACTGTATTCTTACTGAAAAGCTAAAGCTTCACTCCTTAAAATGAAGCTATTAGCTTTTCTCTCTAAGGAATGTACGATTAATTTACGCCTAATCGACCTGCTAATTGTGGATCAATGGCATCACGCAGGGCTTCACCAATAAGGTTATAAGCAAATACTGTTAGGAAAATTGCACCACCAGGAAAGGCTGCCATCCACCAGTTAAAGGTAGAAGATTTTACGGCTTGATTAAGCATTTGCCCCCATGAAGGGACATCAACAGGTCCTAGACCTAAAAAACTTAATGTCGCTTCGGTGAGAATAGCAGAGGCAACACCAAAGCTAATTGCCACTAAAAGTGGTGCAACACCATTAGGTAAAATATGCCGAAATAGAATGGATTGTAGAGGTAGTCCGCTCGCTATTGCGGCTTGTACATAATCTTGTTTACGTAGCTTTAGGAATTCTGCACGCACGTATCGGGCATAGCCTGACCAACCTGTAATGCCGATAATAATCATCATGAGGTAAATACTACGCCCAAAGAAGGCTACAATGGTGAGTAATAAGAACAGTACAGGTATGGCTTCAAATATTTCCATTAGGCGCAT
>JAGLBQ010000316.1 GCA_023146675.1 Cocleimonas sp.
ACTAAATGCCATGAACGATCGAGCAGAAAACCACGTAAAAAATCACCTGAAGATAATTGCACTGCTAACATTAGCCCTATTCCAGCACCAAACATAATGAGTCCACCTGTGCGAAAGGTAGCTACTTTTGTCCATGCCAGCAACGCCAGTGTTAATGCGCCAAGCAAAGGAAAAAACACCCAGTTAAAGAGCACATAACTGGCATGGGTATACGCCATCCATGCCCCTAGCGCCATCCCCACTATTGCGGCAATGGCAATACGTGCTTTTACTTGTCGCCATTGGCTTAGCATATAACTGAGAACAATGCCCACAATCATCAACACAAAGACCTTTAAGACATCCCAAAGTGATGACCAGTGCGGCATAAAGGGCATATCTAAGGCTTCTCGACTACTGAGACCACTGGTTGGAAACCATTGCCAGTGCTGAATACTGGCAAAAAATCCAATCATTAAGACCCCTGCTAACATGCTAGGAATAGACCAAAGGGCAAGCATGATGACATTGGAGGTAACATCAAAGCGCCCCCCTCTATCACGCGCTGCATTCATACCGATAATAATAGCGATAATATAGATAAGCGGAATAGTAATAACATTTAACAATAAGGTGATGGGTAGGCGCTCGCCGATCAAATCTGATACGGGACGACCATAACTAAAACTATCACCTAAATCTGAGCCTTTGGTAAAAGAAAAACCATTTATTTTACGTTCTTTATCAAAGGTAAACCCTATGGGAGAAACATTATTGAGCCAACGCAGATATTGAAGTGGCATAGGGTCATCTAAACCGTAGCGCTTATTGTAATAATCCCGCAATGCCTGTTTTTGCTCAGGCTTCATATCCATGCCATTAACTAGGCTATCAGCGCTAATGCCACCAGGCGCTGATGCCATAACAGTAAAGACAACAATGGTTATACCCAGCAACGTGGGGATCATCAGTAAGATTCGGCGTAGAAGGTAGATTAGCATTTAAAATTTTATTATTAGGTTAGTAAAAATTGACAACAAATATTCTCTTGTAGAGACGCAGAGTGCGCTAAGAAAAGAAAAAACTATTCATCTGTATAACACTATCTATAACAATGCCCCCTAATTTATTTTCTGTCACTTTGATCCCTTCTTTTGTTTTTCTTATCTTTTCTTAGTGTACTTGCGTCTTTGTGAGAAAATAATTATTTTTAGTGATATTTTTGATTAGCCTTTGGCACAAAGGTTTCTAACGGTAACATGCTACTGTTTAGCCCTAGTTTAGTCATACTTAGGTTTTTATAGCGTTTATCTATAAAAACCAAACTCATACTGCGTTTAAGGAAAGTATAAGGCTGATCTTCATAAAATATAGCCTCTGCTTTTTTCCATAAAGGCATACGCTTCGATTCTTCAACGGTTTTACGTGCTTCATCTATGAGTTGATCCAGCTCATCACTTTTATAATTAATGAAGTTATTACCATTGGTTTTTGTTTGTGAACTGTGGAACATTTGGTAAATATCAGTTTCTATGCCACTTGTCCAGCCTAGCGTGATTGCCATAAAGTCTTTATTGTCCAACTTATCGATCATCACAGGCCATTCAGTTGGTGTTGGTACTAATTTAACCCCTGCTTTTGCATACATATCCTTTAATAACAACACCATGCGCTTAGTATCTTCATTTGCTTGAAAGTAGGTTAATTCAAACTCAAAATCTTTACCATCAGGTCCTTCTAATAAACCATCACCATTACTGTCTTTAAAACCCGCATCAGCAAGCAATTGCTTGGCTTTTTTCAAATCACTTTTTCTGGCAATTAAGGTAGTATCGTGCTGTTTACTTCTTGGGCTAAAGGGACTAATGGCAATTTCTGCATAACCTAAATAGATATCACTAATAATTTTGTCACGATCGGTTATATAGGTCATTGCCTGACGGACACGCTTATCAGCAAAGATTGTAGGGTTTTCCTTTGTACCTTGATTCCAAGCGATATAGGAATAGCCGGCAACGGGTGCCATATATTCAAAATTATGACTTTTCCCCATCATTTGCTGATCTGATTTTAGCTTTTTATATTCAACAGGGCGTGCAATATAGGAATCTAGCTCACCATTACGATAGGTTGTTAAACGTGCACTATCATTTTGAATGATCTTCCAGATAATTTTATCATAAGGTGCTTGTACTTCTCCCCAATAGCGAGAATTACGCACTAACTCAACCCCCCCTTTATCAGGCGTCCAACTGGTTGGATTTGTAAGACGATAAGGTCCTGTGCCAATCAAGATACCTTTTGATTCATTGTATTCTTCTGTTTTTTGCATATAAGGCTGATAAAAATGCTTTGGTAAGATATTTAAACCACCCGCAAGATTAATAGCTTCAAAATAGGGGCGTTTAAACTCAAAACTTACTTCATAATCACCGTTAGCGGTCACTGATTTTAAGGGTTCAAAATATGCTTGTGTTCCAGGGGCTTTAATACCTTTATTCATCATAAAGTTATAGCTAAAAACAATATCTTCTGAGGTCATTGGCTCACCATCAGAAAAAACAATATTTTTTCTTAGTTGAAAGGTTATTTTCAAACCATCTTCACTAATTTCCCAGCTTTTTGCCAACAAGCCTGACCATTCCAAGGTATCTGGATCTCTTGTTAATAACGATTCCAAAACATAACTTTGCACGGTAGATGCATCTGCATCAGAAGAAACCAATGGTGATATTGTTTTTAGATTATTTCCAAAAGCATTAACTTTCCAATCACCCGATGCATAGTCTGGAAGCTGAGTAGCAGCATAGGCGCGCTTAAATGCTGGCACAACACCTGATGAGTTATCATTTTTTTTAGAGGGTTTTGCTGTTGGAGAAGAGTTAGATTGAGCTAACTGAAACCCACCCTCTTCCACCTTCTTTGATAGTTTACTGATAGCCACACGCAAATTACTAACATCTTTTGACTGTGCAGATAATGCTTGCGTGGTTTCGGATAGCTTTGTCCACTGGCGATCTATTTGATACATCGTGGCAGTAATCAAAATAATGATTAAAGTAAGAAAGGTATAGAGAATAACGTCTTTAGTAGAGAGTCTTTTTTGCATGAGTTTTTTTAGTTATTGAAAGCGAATCGGTGTTTTTATAATTATTTCTGTGAATCATCTAACTATATCCCTAGATTAAATGATTTTCCACTAATCAATAAATATCAGGCATAAAAAAAGCAGATATCCAAACGAATATCTACTTCTCATCGTTATTAAATCTTAAAAAGATTTAGAACTTTGAAGTAATACCAATACGTGCATGAGATGTATCAGCATTGTCTAAGTCACCATCACCTAAACTAAACCACGCTGACGTCCCTTTTCCAAGACCGTAACCTGCTTCGATAACTCTTTTAGAACCATCAACATCTTTACGCTTAGAAAGTTCGCCTTGAACATATGCTTTACCAAACTTATAGCGACCAAACAATGCTGTATTCTTATTACCATTATTCGCTTTATTGAATACAAGACCTGCCTTATGCCCTGCAGGGAGCGTATAAGCTAAAGAAAGTGTATCTGTTGCTTTTGATCCTTTTGCCTTCTGATGACCCCAAGCAGCATAAATACCATTACTATTATAGTTAACCATTGTATCTAAAATATCAGTCTTTTTTGTTGAGTCTTCATCGGGAACATAAGCCGCCGCAAAACCAACAGGACCAAAGCCTTTTAAGTAAGCTATAGCGTTAGGAACACGAAAGCCACCTTCTTCAATAGTACCCTGACCACCATAGTTCATAATGTTAAGAGCATCAGAAGCCAAGTTCATAGGTGTAGAGTGACGACCAACGCGTACTTCACCAAAGTTTCCTTTTAATCCCAACCATGTATCACGTGCTGAAACTGTTCCAGTACCTTTCCCATTATCTGCGATATCATCTATACCTAACTCAACCTTATGAGTAATAGACATACCATTATCCATCGGCATAGCACCTTTCATACCAATTCGTGAAGCATGACTTTTAACCGATGCAACGGACTTTCCGCCCGCTTTATCACTACCGATAGAGATCTTTAGTTTACCGTATACTGTTGTATCAGCCATGACAGCCATTGGGGCAGCTAAACCTGCTGCTACTGCGATTGCAAGCAATTTTTTCATCTTTCGACTCCTAAAAAAGTTAGTCCTAAATATTAAATAATTCTTTTAATCTGAAAGTAGGTTTAGTAACCAGTCTCAGGTATTCCATCAAAAACAGCGGAATTGATACGAATTTTAGTACCAGTGTTGCAAAAATGCAACAAAAATCTTAATTCTTATCAATCGACTGCTACATTCCACTTGTATTATAGCAATTTATCCGAAAAACATTAATGCTTATTTACACACACAAAAACGCCACAGATATAACTGTGGCGCTTTTTATAATCTATCTCTACTAATAAAGCAAACGAGTATTGGTATTTGTCAATAAACTAATAAAGATTTAGCGTTTAGAGAACTGAGTTGCTCTACGTGCTTTACGTAAACCAACCTTTTTACGCTCAACTTTACGTGCATCACGTGTTAGTAGGCCTTCTGTCTTTAATGCACCACGTAAACCTTCATCAAAAGTAAGTAATGCTCTTGCGATACCAAGACGAATTGCACCCGCTTGACCACTGTCACCACCACCTTTTACCGTCACCATGATGTCAAACTTATCATTCATTTCTGCGGTATCAAGTGCCTGACGAACAACCATGCGTGATGTTTCACGACCAAAATACTCGTCAATAGGTAGTTTATTAACGATAATATCACCTGCTCCCATTTTCATGAAAACTCGTGCAGATGATGACTTGCGTCGACCCGTTCCGTAGTATTGTGTATCGGCCATTCTATTTAATCTCTTATACTTAAATTTAGTTACTAGTTACTATATGTCTAAAGGAATTGGCTGTTGTGCATGATGATTATGCTCAGAACCCGCATAGACTTTTAGCTTTCTATACATTTCACGACCTAAAGGACCTTTTGGCAACATACCTTTTACCGCTAACTCAATTGCACGCTCAGGTGCTTTATCCATTAATTTATCAAAACTAATAGATTTCAAATTACCAATATAGCCTGTAAAGTTGTAATACATTTTATTAGTTGCTTTACGCCCCGTTACACGGACTTTTTCTGCGTTTATAACAACAATATAATCGCCCGTATCAACATGTGGCGTATAAACTGGCTTATGCTTACCGCGTAAACGCAATGCGATTTCACTAGATAAACGACCTAAAGTTTTACCTTCAGCATCCACGACAAACCAGTCGCGCTTTACTTCTGCAGGTTTTGCAGTAAATGTTCCCATCTCAAAATTCTCCAGAAATGAAGCTTATGCATGATATTATAAATACAGCTAATTATCATTACATAGTATTAGTTATAACAAGCCCCGAAAATGACGCCTATTTAAAGAACGGGGCATTCTATTGGAATCCCGCGCTTGACTCAAGTTCTAATTATGGCTTTTTTGATATTTTACAGATAAAAAAATGATAGGCAAAAAAAATGCGATCTCGAAAGACCGCATAAATACCACCAAAGGAGGATGGAGGAGTATTAAGCCAGATACTGGCTAAATATTTGTATATAATAATATGCTAATTTTCTAATGTCAACTAACTATTTTAGAATAACTTGGGCTCACTCCATATATCCGTTGTAAATATACCAATCTATTTTGCACAAAATAGACCTTGTCTCCTATAGGGTCTTTATCTCACCTCTAATGCCCAGAACCAAGCTCTCCAGGTTGACTTGCTTGTTTAGGTGTTCCTCCCGTATAAACCGTTTTATCAACTTCCAACGCATCCAAATTAACACGAAAAAAGGTACCGCTATCAGAGGCAAAGTTATAAAAATACTTCTTATCAGGGCTTACCCGCCCTGTATGCGCTTGTAATGAGGTATTGTGATCAGGGTCATCAACAGCGACTTCAAAGTCTTTAATTTTCTGATGTGTTGTTGTATCAATGGCAGTCATAAAGGTGTCACTATGGTTTACAATTAGGGCAAGATTACGCTCTTTAATAAACACCACATGCCCAGCATCTTTACCTGCATCCAGAGTATCAATCACTTGAAAACTATCACGATCAACAATTTGCACCTGCCCATTTGAGGTTGGTACATAAATCACATGACCATCAGGATGAATCCCAGGGTGATGCAAACCACCTGCAACATTCAGTTGACGATGTATCGTAATATGGTCACCAGAAATCTTTAACTCATAAAGATACGCATCACTATTATCATTTTGTTTTTCACCTGTCCCATGCCCTTCTCCTGGCGAAAAAATCGTAATATCACCATTACTAAGCACACGTTTGCCAAAGAAAGTATGTACAGAAGCAGTGGGGACAACCGCATCCGTTTCTTCTGCTTTCCAGATATTATTTTCTTTTGTGACACGATAGAGTGAAAGTTTATAATTCTCCCGATCAGGCAATATAAATTGCTCATCATTTATCCACTGCGCATGACCTGTTGCCCACTTGCTATCGTAATTTTCAAAGGTTCCCTTCGTGACTTTATCACGCCCACCCGTGACGACCACCTGATCTGTTTCACTATCAACCAAAGCAAACATTGGCTTATCTGCACCACTGAATAAGATCAAACCATTATTTTTGCCACGATTAGGAGTGCGTGGCGCAAAAGGAAGCGCAACTTTTTTACCCTTTACAAATTGCCCATCCGCATTACGATGCAACAATACAAAAAAGTTACTTCCCCGCGGCGTAATATACGACTTATCTGCGGTAACATAATCAGCGCTATAAACACTCTCTGCATTGACACTTATTTCTTGAATCATTGTCATGCTAGATAACTTCATCACGACCATACGATTCAATGTTGTATCACCATAAATACTAATATCACGACGATCTGTTAAAAACTCATTTTCCAATAGGCTGCTTTCTGAATAGATTTTATTGGCAACTGACTGAAATCTGATTTTCTCAATACCAAAGAGAATAGCTAACTCATTAGAATCCTTATGTTGAGAAATAAATTGTCCTTTTCTATTGCGAAAAAAACGATAATCAATAGGGCGACCTTTATAAATCGCTGTGTCAATCCCCTCACCCCCTATAACGAGGTTATTTCCTGTACCAACAAAAAGTGCATCATCCCCTGCCGCACCATATAAAATATCATTACCCGCTCCGCCATAGAGTGTATCATTTCCACCACTACCAATAAGTAGATCATTAGCATCGCCTCCCGCTAATAACTGACCAAGTTGTTGATCATTTCTCTCTTCACATTGTAATTTTTGTAATAATTGCACATTTAATTGCAAGATATTTGTCAATAACTCTGACGATGATAAATGTGTATAACCCTTATGTTTTAAATCACTCATAGACCCATTCCTTTATGTTAATTATTTGATGTTACATTTTAGTTAGCGTAATTTTTATCCTTTAGGGCTCATAAATTAATACTAAAAAGATCAGTAAAATTGAAAAACTTGGGTCATATGTTGAATTAGATAATCATTGATGCGGGAAAATCGCTGATAAATGACCTTCCCTGCTGGGTTTGATTATTTCGATATTTAAAAAACATTAGCTATGCTATAGAATCGCTGGACTATTTTATCAGGACACTTCGCATGAACATCCGTCAACTTCTCGACCAGCATATATCAGCCGCCCTTATTAGCGCAGGAGCGGCAAAGGGCAGCTCTGCTGTCATTAAACAATCTGCTAAAGCTAAGTTTGGTCATTATCAAGCGAATGGGGTAATGGGTGCTGCTAAAAAATTACAAATGAATCCACGCAAGTTGGCAAATAAAGTGCTTGAAGCGCTGGATTTATCGGATATTGCTGACAAGGTAGAAATTGCAGGACCTGGTTTTTTAAATATTCACTTGAAGCCTGAGTGGCTAAGCCAACGACTAGAGGACGCTTTGGATCATGAGACATTAAATATTGATCAAGTGACGGAACCTCAAACCGTGGTTATCGATTATTCTGGTCCAAACCTTGCTAAAGAAATGCACGTTGGGCATTTGCGTTCAACCATTATTGGCGATGCTATTGTACGTGTACTGCGCTTTATTGGACACACCGTTATTCCTCAGAATCATGTGGGAGATTGGGGTACGCAGTTTGGTATGTTACTGGCACATATGCAGTCTCTGCAAACATCAAAAGGCGAACTTTCGATGCAACTTTCTGATCTGGAAGGTTTTTATCGAGAAGCTAAAAAACGTTTTGATGTGGAACCTGACTTTGCTGAAACTGCACGTGATTATGTGGTTAAATTACAAGCTGGGGATGCTAACTGTTTGATGCTGTGGCAGCAATTTATTGATATTTCATTGCAACATTGTGATGATGTTTACACATCGCTTAATGTGCTACTGACACGCGATGATGTGATGCCAGAGAGTGGCTATAATGATGACCTTGTACAGATTATTACTGATCTAGACAAACAAGAATTACTAACAGAAGATCAGGGCGCAAAATGTGTGTTTCTTGATGAGTTTAAAGGCAAGGATGATAAAATCCTGCCTGCTATTGTGCAAAAATCAAATGGTGGCTATCTCTATGCTACGACGGACTTAGCTGCATTACGTTATCGTTATGCTAAACTGGATGCAAATCGTATCCTATATTTTGTTGATGCACGTCAAAGCCTGCACCTTAACCAAGTCTTTGCGATTGCTAAAAAAGCGAATTTTGTTGCACAGGATACCCAGCTTGAACATATGGCATTTGGTACCATGATGGGCAAAAATGGCAAACCCTTTGCAACCCGTGATGGGGGAACAGTCAAGCTTATTAGTTTACTAACAGAAGCAGAGCAACGTGCTTTAGATCTGGTGAATGAGAAAAACCCCGAGCTTGATGAGACTGAGCGTAAAACAGTAGCGCACACTGTGGGGATTGGCGCGGTAAAATATGCTGATTTAAGTAAAAACCGTAGCTCAGATTATATTTTCAACTGGGATACTATGCTGAGCTTTGAAGGCAATACCGCGCCTTATTTGCAATATGCTTATGCGCGTATTCAAAGTATTTTCCGCAAGGCGGGAGAGATTGATCACAATGCACCCCTTAATTTGCAAGATGCCGCTGAAAAGCAATTAGCCGTAAAGCTACTACAATTATCTGAAGCCGTTGAAGTGGTTGCTAAAGATGGCACACCTAACATTTTATGCAATTATCTGTTTGAACTCGCTGGTAATTTCATGACATTCTATGAAGCCTGCCCTATTCTCAAGGCTGAGAGTGATATAAAAAATAGTCGCTTAAAACTGGCGAAGCTAACTGCACAAACATTGGGTACAGGTCTAGATTTGCTAGGTATTGAGACATTAGAAAGAATGTAAGAAATAAATCTTTGCTGCGCGCCTCTTTACAGAATTACTTTATTATTAAACAACACGCCACTATGAATAACGAAAAGACAAAACCTTCAGAAAAAAAAGTCAACCTGCTAGATTTTACATCAGAAAAACTAAAGGATTTTTTTATCGAAAAAGGTGAAAAGCCCTTTAGAGCAACACAAATTATTAAATGGTTGCACCAACATTGTGTCGATGATTTTGATCAAATGAGCAATGTGAGCAAGAAGCTACGCAGTGAGTTACAGACCTTTGCAGAGATTCGCGCACCCGAAGTTGTGCTTGATAAAGCATCATCTGATGGCACGCATAAATGGTTATTGCGCCTTGAGGATGGTAACTGTATTGAAACGGTCTTTATCCCTGAAAAAGATCGCGGTACTTTATGCGTCTCTTCACAAGTAGGTTGCGCGCTAGATTGCACCTTTTGCTCGACCGCAAGACAAGGATTTAATCGCAATCTGACCGTGGCTGAGATTATTGGACAACTTTGGGCAGCTAAGCGTAGTCTACAGCCTGATGCAGGCAATACACGAGTGATTAGTAATGTGGTGATGATGGGCATGGGCGAACCATTATTAAATTTTACCAATGTCGTTGATGCTATGAAACTAATGCTGGATGATAATGCTTATGGATTGAGCAAGCGGCGCGTTACATTGAGTACATCAGGCGTTGTTCCTGCACTTGATCGTTTACGTGGTGAAATTGATGTCTCACTTGCGCTATCATTGCATGCGGGCAACGATGAACTGCGTAATACATTAGT
>JAGLBQ010000317.1 GCA_023146675.1 Cocleimonas sp.
AACAGCTTAGTAGGGCGATTTTCTAAAACAGATAAAACAAACGCATCGTCAACAAACAACACGTCACCCCACTGTAGACTTTATTACGGCAAAGTCCATAGGCAATTGCCTGATTGCTAGAAAACAGTTCTTATACCAGCCAAAATTCCTATTTGGGTATACACCTAGGAAATTCTATTTCCATAACGGTATCGAAATAGAATTTCTGGACAGCATTACCAAATTGAATTTGGTAACGAGAAAATGCGAAAATATGGGATGTGAATGTAAGAATGATCCTCTTTTAGAGGCGAAAAGTGCGCTAGATAACGGTGCATTTTTTTAGTATGTTATGATGCATAAAAACTTGCAGAGCAAGAAAGCTCTAAAATGTACTAAAAAGGAAGCAAATATGTTAAAGAAAGCAGGCATCGGATTAGCACTATTAATGAGTACCAATATAGCTTTTGCTAAGTGTGGTGACATTCAGATAGCTGAATGGAACTGGGCTTCAGGTGAGCTAATGGCGAATGTTGATAAAGTTATTTTAGAAACAGGTTTTGGCTGTAAAGTCGAAAAAGTTCCTGGTGCAACCAACACAACATTTGCTTCGATGAATGAAAAAGGTCGCCCTGATATTGCAGGCGAGCTTTGGATTAATGCTGTTCGTATTCCACTTGATAAAGCGATAAAAGAAGGCAGTCTTCACTCTATTAATGAAGGGCCTATCACAGGTTTAGGTGAAGGCTGGTGGATTTCACCTGAAACGGCTAAAAAACATCCTGAACTTAAAACAGTGCAAGATGTATTAAAACACCCAGAGCTTTTCCCTGATAAAGAAGATCCAAAAAAAGGTGCGTTTATAGGTTGTCCTGCGGGTTGGGGGTGTCAGTTAGCCAATGTAAACTTGTATCGTGCTTTCGAGATGGAAAAGAAAGGCTGGAAATTAGTTGATCCAGGTTCGGCGGCGGGGCTTGATGGCTCAATGAGTAAAGCGGTTGAACGTAGCAAAAACTGGTTTGGTTATTATTGGTCGCCAACTGCGATGATTGGTAAATACAAAATGGTTAAGCTCGATTTCGGCGTGCCTTATGCAGGTGATGATAACTGGAATAACTGTATCGCCAAAGCGGAGCAAGAATGTAAAGATCCGAAACCAAGTTCATGGACAAAATCGGAAGTTCGCACGGTTGTTACTGATAAATTCAAAAAGAATGCTGATGCTGATGTGATGGATTATCTTAAAAAACGTATCTTTCCTAGTGATGTTATGAATGAAATGCTGGTTTATATGAAAGATGAGCAGGCAGATGGTGCAACGGCTGCCATAGAGTTTTTAACAAAGCACAGCATGCTTTGGACAAAATGGGTAAGTGAAGACACTGCCAAAAAAATTAAAAAATCACTGAAATAATCACTTAGTGTTATTCAATACCTTCACTCAAAGTGTAGGTATTGTTGTAAAAGCCTATCAATTAGTTGATAGGCTTTTTTTTAGGTTAGTAAAGGAGCAAGTGTTTAATGGAGACAATACTAAACTGGTTAACCAAATTTCCCGCATTAGACCGAGAATCTTTGCGTGATATTAAAAAAGCAATCGACAGTAGCTTTAGGGATTTCTCTCGTGAGTTTGGAGAGTCATTAGAAACATTTTTTGAGCCATTACTGTGGTTTCTCGTCGGGTTAGAAAAACTATTACTTGCTACCCCTTGGCCAATTATTATCATCATAATAGCAGGGCTTGCTTGGCTGGGGTCACGTAGTATTAAAATCGTGGTTGGGGCGGTTATCTCCTTTCTTCTTATTGGTTTTTTTGGCATGTGGGACGATACCATGTCAACACTGGCGATTATTTCCGTATCAACACTAGTGTGCATATCTTTAGGTATTCCGCTGGGTATTTTGATGGCACGTTCTAATCGTATGCAATCACTTGTCACCCCTATCTTGGATATTATGCAAACCATTCCTGCCTTTGTTTACCTAATCCCTGTGGTTATGTTGCTGGGGATTGGTAAAGTGCCAGGATTGATTGCAGTGTGTATTTATGCAATTCCTCCTGTGGTGCGTTTAACCAATTTAGGTATTCGTTTAGTGGATAAAGAAGCCTTAGAAGCTGCCAATGCTTTTGGTGCAACCTATAAACAGCGCTTGTTTGGGGTGCAGATTCCACTCGCCTTACCCAATATCTTCGCAGGTATTAATCAAACGATTATGATGGCATTATCAATGGTGGTGATTACCTCCATGATTGGTGTTGCAGGGCTTGGTGTTCCTGTTTTACGTTCTATCTCTAATCAATATTTAGCCTTAGGTTTAATGAATGGATTAGCGATTGTTGCTTTGGCTATTATTTTTGATCGTGTTTCACAAAGTTATGGTAAACGTTTGCAAAAACATCGTGTAGGAGAACAGCATGACTGATCTAAAAATCAAGATTGAGAATTTATACAAGGTCTTTGGTGCAAATCCTCAATCGATGTTAAAGCATATCGAACAAGGCATTTCAAAAAAAGATATGCTAGAAAAACACGGTCATGTTTTAGCCTTGAATGCTATTAACATTGATATTCCAGCACGGGGCATCTCGGTGATTATGGGTTTGTCAGGCTCAGGAAAATCTACCTTAATTCGCCATATTAATCGACTCATTGAGCCTACCTCAGGCAAAGTTATTATTGATGGTGAAAATATACTATCAATGAAGAAAAAGCAGTTACTTGATTTTAGACGGTATAAAGCTTCAATGGTCTTTCAAAATTTTGGGCTACATGTGCATCGAACTGTGGCTGAAAATGCTGCTTATGGTTTGATAATACAAGGCAAGTCGAAAAATGAAGCAAAAAAACTCAGTCAAAAATGGATCGAACGCGTTGGTTTAGGTGGTTTTGAAGATCACTATCCCTCACAACTGTCAGGTGGAATGCAACAACGTGTAGGACTAGCGCGCGCATTAGCCACTGATGCCGAAATTTTATTAATGGATGAAGCCTTCTCCGCGCTTGATCCTCTCATCCGCACGGATATGCAAGATGTGCTTCTTGACTTACAAGAAGAGCTGCATAAAACCATCGTTTTTATCACACACGATTTAGATGAGGCACTACGCCTAGGTGATCGCATTGCTATCTTGCGTGATGGTGCGGTGATTCAACAAGGTAATCCACAGGATATTATTATGCAACCTGCTAATGACTATATTGCTGATTTTATTCAGGATATAAATCGTGGTCGTGTACTGCGTATTAAAACATTGATGACAAAAGGAAAAACAGTTGCAGGACCTAACTTAGTGCAGCATCGCACACTGGAAGATGCATTAACTGAAGTTGCTAGCTCAGAGAATAAAGCGTGTAATGTGACCGATAATAAAGGGGAAGTATTGGGTAGCATTACACTTGATCAGATCATTTCAGGGTTAGTTAGAGTGAAGTTAGAGAGCAATACTGAAACTCGTTATCACTAATTTAGATATTTATAAACTTTACTTTATACCTTATACTTTGTAGGGTATTAGTCTCTATCTAATACTTATAAAAAGATATTATGGGTGTTATAACTCGCTAATACTTAGTATAAAATCTACTTACTCTGATTTTTTGACTTAACTCAAGGTGGCTAGATGTAGTTGTTTTAGACTCTAAAATACTAAGGAATGAAAATTCAATAATATCTCACTCTCATTTGTTTTTTTTCTCCAGATTAGCGGCTATTAATCGTTACGTGGCTTACTATGCGCGCTCTTGATAGTGACTAATCTGAAACAAAATTCTACATTAGAGTTTGGGATGTTACTCAACTCGCATTCCTAAGCAAAAAAACCAATATGGAAAATTTATTATGTCAAATATTTTAAAAACCAGCATTCCAGCTATTACCGCATTGGCTGCTGTATTTGCATTTACTTTTAGTACCACAGCTTCAGCCGAATTAGATGGTGCTAAATTATTTACGGATAAAACCTGTCATTCTTGTCATGGCAAAGATGCGAGTACCCCTATTTTACCGATCTACCCTTCTATTGCGGGTCAGGGAAAAGAGTATTTGGCTCAACAGATCAAAGATATTAAATCAGGTAAACGAACTAATGGGCGCTCAGATGCTATGAAAGGTGTCATGCATTTAGTCAGTGATGACGAGATTGATGCGATTGCGCTTTATCTTTCAAAACTTCCTTATAAGCCAGGCAAGCCTTCGGCTAAAAAAGTTGAAAAGAAAGCGGCACCAGCGGCAGCGGCTGCTCATGGTGGAAAAGCAACAAAGCATGATGGTACGAATGAAAAAGTGTGGATGACCACAGGTGGTGAGCGTGAAGTGGCGATGGATCTCAAGCCAAATCATGAAAATGGGATTGAAGTCTATGAAGTGTGTGCTGCTTGTCACTTAACGGAAGGTTGGGGTAAGCCTGATGGCACTTTCCCACAGCTTGCAGGACAGCATCGCTCG
This sequence comes from Cocleimonas sp., assembly GCA_023146675.1. Taxonomy (GTDB): domain Bacteria; phylum Pseudomonadota; class Gammaproteobacteria; order Thiotrichales; family Thiotrichaceae; genus JAGLBW01. The sequence goes on from JAGLBQ010000317.1 coordinate 4,426, forward strand.
GTATTAATTAAACAATTGGCTGATATTCGCAGTAAAAACCGTGATAATCCAACCATGTATCCTTTCGCTTTGCCAGAGTCTATTGGTGATGAGCAAGCGATGGCTGATGTCACCGCTTATATTGCTAAGATTCCAATGAATCCAGATAATGGAAAGGGTAAATGGGATGAAAGTGCGCCTGAGTTTGCACAGGGTAAAAAGTTATATGATGATAACTGTGTAAAATGTCATGGTAAAAAAGGAGAGGGAGATGCTAAAAAATTCTACCCTTTAATTCAAGCCCAGCATTACAACTATATGCTACGTCAGTTTGAATGGATTCGTGATGGTAAGCGTCGTAATGCTAACCCTGATATGGTGAAGCAGATTAAAGGATTCTCAAATAAAGATATGGAAATGGTGATTAACTATGTTTCTCGTATTAAAGTAGCAAAAGAGAAACTTGCACCTTCTAAAGACTGGTTGAATCCTGATTACGATTAATTTTTTCTCTCATTATGATGAGCTTTTCTCTGGCTATAAGGCTGAGACGGTGCAAGTATTGTGGGATTTATTCCAATGGTTGAAATACTCGCATCGTTTATCAGAGATGAAAAGTAGTTTACACTTTTGTAGCCTGTATGAAGTTTACATAATACGGGTTACAAAACTATCAACTGGAAAATGAAGGACATTTTTTCTTATTTCGTCCTAGACTACTTGCACCGTCTCTAGAGTTTCATCTTCTCAAGAGATATTTTTTTGATTTCGAACATCAGAACATTACAATATTCGGATATTATTTATGGCTTCTAATAACAAACGAACTATTATTTCCAGTGCCTTAATACTGGTATCAACCTTCCTATTGGTCGCTATTTATTTTTCTCCTGTTTGGTGGGTTGCATTGACGGCTCCTAACTATCCTGAGGAAGCTTTTCCTGATGGTGTTCGCATTGATTTTCATATGAATGGTGTTTTCAATGGTTGTGAGAAAATTAATAAGGCGGAGCTTGCAGAATCAGAAGCCTTAGATTGTGTGCATGAAATGGATACTATTAATCATTATGTTGGTATGTATCCCATTGCTGCGGGTGGTGTTGTTGAACGCGCATTCTCTCCTTTTTTAGTTGCTTTATTAGTGGTGATGCTTTTAGGGTTCTTATGCAGAAAGCCTAAGATACGCTTACTTATTATGGCAACAGGCTTTGGTGTTATTACTGTCTGGATGAGCATGACATGGTATGGCAAAGAGGGGTTGAATTATCATAATGCAGGGTATATTTTTGCGCTAGTCACCTCAATGGATCAGGATACTAATAAGGAGGCGATTGCCAGTGTTGGAAACACAGGTGCTGTTAGTTTAGCAAAACTTAAAGCCTCTTTAGCAGGTAAAGAGTTTGTAGAATCTGATGTAGAACAAATATCAAAAAATGAGCCAGAAGAGGTTTCTGATAAACAACATAATATCTATCTGCTCAAAAGTATTTTCGATATTGATCAAGCTAAAAAGTCTAAAGATGTGCGTCTGGAGTGGGATGGTAGTGGCGCACAAATGATGGCATGGCATTATCAGAAAAACCTAGGACGTTATTTTAATAATCCAAAAGAAATCGCGCCGATGGTCAAAACCATGAGTATGGTGTCACATGTGGTGTTCTTTGGTATTCTAGGTGCGATGTTATTGATGCTATTTGGTGTATGGAAAGAAATCAGTCTATTAAACTGGATATTAATTTTAGTGCCAATGGCATTACCTCTGTTCTTTCTTATTGAATACTCAGGTTGGTTGTATTGGTATGGTCATACGCTCAACCAAATGGGCGCCTTTACGGTTAAACCCTTTATGCCCACCGTCTTTGGACAAGGAAAAGTTGCACAGTTTACGACTCACTCCTATCCTGCGATTGGTTTCTTTATGATGATGGCAATGGCGGTGATGCTTGCGCTTGCTGGATTAATGCGTCATAAGCAAAATCAAGAGCAATAAAAGAGAGTCTTCATATATTTAAAAGCAGTTTATACTTTATATAATTGATAACGTTAGCTTTGTTTGTCATCACTTCATTCAGGGCTAAAACCGCTGATTTCAATGAATAAAGTATCAACTTGAAAATGAAAGATGTCTAATAAAAGGCATGTTTCAGTTACGCTTACCTAATTAATGATGAGGTTTTAACTTCGTCATTAGCATGGCGGTTCTGCCGTTTTTAAAGAGTAAAAAGTACATGAAGAACCTCATAAAAAATAAGTCTGTTCTTCAGTTGCTTAATAATAAGCCCATCATGTATGTGCTTATCCCCTTATTTTTTCTAATTTTATATCTAAGCTACTCCACCTCTTCGGTGGTTAAAGAAGAGCATAATTACCCCTCTTTTCAGGCATTAGTTGATGGAGCGAAAGAAGGCTCTACGCTCACGCCACCTGCGGGTATTTACGCAGGACCTGTTGTTATTGATAAGCCGTTGACGATTGATGGTAAAAACGGTGTGACCATTAATGCAGGCGGTAAAGGTACGGTTATTTTACTGGATACCGATGGTGCAACCATTCAAAATCTGCATCTCACCAATTCAGGTGAATCAGCCAATGATATTGATTCTGGGGTGCAGATACGTGGCAATTATAATGTGGTTAAAGATAATGTTATTGATGACTGCCTCTTCGGTGTTGATCTACAACAGTCTAAGAACAATATTGTTAAGCGTAATACCATTAGCTCCAAAGATGATTTTGGGTTAGGGCAGAAGGGAGATTCGGTGCGCCTTTGGTATAGTTTCAATAATAAAATCATTAATAATACCACCTTTAATGTGCGCGATATGGTGGTTTGGTATTCCGCTAATAATGAGATTATAGGCAATACAGGGCGCGATAGTCGTTACTCGCTGCACTTTATGTACTCACGTTATAATTTAGTTGATGGTAATAAATATTATAATAATACTGTGGGTATTTTCTTAATGTACAGCGATGGCATTATTGTTAGGAACAATGTCATTGCCCATGCCGCAGGACCAACAGGGGTGGGGATTGGCTTTAAGGAAACCTCTGATTTAGTGGTTGAAAATAATCAAATTTTATACTGCGCCAGCGGTCTTTATATTGATGTCTCTCCATTTCAACCTGATACCACCAATACATTCACTAATAATCTCATTGCTTATAACGGTATTGGTATTCGCTTTCTTAATGATTGGCATAGTAATATTTTTAAGCATAATCAGTTTGCAGGTAATCTAACCCAGATTGTGGTTTCAGGCGGTAAAACAGCCAATCGCAATGTATGGGAAGGCAACTACTGGAGTGATTATGAAGGGTTTGATCGCAATAAAGATAATCAAGGCGATACACCTTATGAGCTTTATGCCTATGCTGATCGACTCTGGCGTGATGCACCCAATGCACAATTTTTTAAAGGTTCACCTGTTTTAGAAACCTTGGACTTTCTTGAGCGCCTAGCACCTTTTTCAACGCCTGACTTACTTGTGCGGGATAAAAAACCTGTGATAGCAAAATTTGTAAAGGTCAACCAAAAGACTCCTGACTCTTTTAGTCAGCGTGATAAAAAAGAGGGTGAGTCAGGTGCAGAACCAAAGAAGAAAACAGCTTATGAGATATTATTAGAAGCACAGGGGCGCTGAGTTTAATAAGGAATTTCCAAATTAGTGACAAAAATCAAAGCCATAGTGTAGCGGCTTATTTAAAATAAAAATCTAGATTAATTTTACCGATGAGTTGGTGATTATGGCTAAACCAAGATTAACACGACAACAAAAAGCACGGCGGCAGTTTTTAAGCTCTATTGGCTACACCGCTGCTATTACAGGAGTAGCATTAGCAGGCTATATTCCTGTTATGGCAGGTAATAACCGCCTGCGCCCTCCAGGTGCGCTGGCTGAAAAAGAGTTTTTATCCTCTTGTATTAAATGTGGTCAATGCGTACAGGTTTGCCCTGTTGAGGCGATTAAACTAGCGGATATTACCGATGGTTTTGGGATCGGCTCACCGTATATTGATGCGCGTAAACAAGCCTGTGATTTCTCTTGTGATGGTCTGCAATGTGTACTTGCTTGCCCTACGGGTTCCTTAACGCATAATATTGATTATCCAGCACAAACTAATATGGGTGTTGCGAAACTAAAAATCCCAAAACTCTGTTTGGCGGTGCAAGGACAAGGTTTTAAAGGAAAAACCCGTAGTGGTGAAGACTATAACGGCATTTTACGTTTTCAAGAAGTGAGTCGCTGGGATCCTGTACCGCTCGCAGACCAAGAGTTTGATCTTGAAATCTGTGATTTATGCGTGAGGCTGTGCCCTATTGAAATTCGCGCCAATCAATGTGATGAGGGAAAGCCGCCTGCGGGTGATGAAAGCCAATGTCCACCTCGTGCAATCAGACTGGTAGAATTTAAAGGCAATAATGGCGTAAAACGGATGAAGCCTGAAATACTCGACGGCTGTGTCGGCTGTGGCGTCTGTGAAATGGTTTGCCCAACCAACCCCTCGGCAATTGTTATTGAAATCAATACAGAACGTGGGCTTGGAAAAAATAAATGGATGCCTGATGCCAGTATGGTAAAAACCGTTAAGGAGCTAAAATAATGAGCAGTTTTAAAGATTCCTTTAGCGAACTATTGGGCAATCCTCCGAAACGTCCTGATAAAAAAACATTCAGTATTGAAGTGCAGGAAATGCACGCCACCAAGAAATTTGACAAGGTACGCATTCAGGCAATTCATGATGAGCTGGCGGAAGCAAAAAAACTTCCACAAACATGGCGCAAACGTCGCTGGGCAACGCTGATTTTTATTAATTTATTGTTTGTGGTGTCCTTCTATTTTGATATTAGCATGTTGGAAGGTTCTTTAACCGCTTCGCGCTTTGTTGGCTTTCATATGGCAGATCTTAACTCTGCCTTGCAAGTCATGCTTGCTTATAAACATATTGTACTCAATCTGGTGATTGGAACCGTGACCATCTTTATCATGTGGTGGCTACTAGGTGGTCGAACATTTTGCTCATGGGTCTGCCCTTACCATTTAGTGGCTGAACTAGCAGAAATGGTACATGAAAAATTAGAAGCCAAAGGTTGGGTAAAAGACCATCCCTTTGATCGTCGTGCTAGAACTTGGTTTTGGGTGATTTTTGTTATTTTAGCAGTGGTTTCAGGTTATACCGTTTATGAAACCATCTCACCTACAGGTATATTGAGTCGTGCTTTAATTTATGGTCCAGGATTGGCTCTAATCTGGGTTGGGCTGTTATTATTATTTGAAATTTTCTACTCACGTCGCGCATGGTGTCGCTATGGTTGCCCGATTGGTTTAACCTATGGTTTAGTGGGGAGTATTTCTCCTTTAAAAGTGCAATATCATCTCGTTGACTGTTTGCATGAAGGCGAATGTCGTTCAGTTTGCCTTGTTCCGCATGTGCTGGATACCGTTATTAAAGGTAAAGCAGCAGGGTTAGATGTTGATTTAGGTGCAGATTGTACCCGTTGTGGGCGTTGTGTAGAGGTCTGCCCTACCAAATCATTAACCTTCAAGTTTAAAGGGTTCGGAGATAAACTTTGATCAATATTAATAATGTCTCCAAGACATTTCGTCGTAATAAAGTACTGGATGCGATCAACCTTAGCATTGAGAAAGGGGATCGCATTGCCTT
>JAGLBQ010000318.1 GCA_023146675.1 Cocleimonas sp.
GGTCTATTTGCATTTTGACTACCAGATAAAAGTAAACGATAAACTAAAAAAACACGCGATAAGATTAGATAAAACCTTAATTTATGATGCTAATTTTGTGCTAGGTAAAGCAGAGGAAGAAAAACGTATCCAGCAGTCGCTGCGTGAAGAGGCTGCTCGTTTGATATTGCTTCACTTACGTTATAAGTAAGGTAGTCAATATCAATCACTTTGCTAATTTTCAGGTAAATAGCAACAATATCAACCAAGGGATAAAGAATGAATTTACATGAGTATCAAGCAAAAGCACTTTTTAGTGATTATGGTTTGCCCGTACCTGTCGGCCATATGGTGACTTCAGCTGATGAGGTGGAGAGCATTGTTGCTACTTTAAGTACCGATAAAGTCGTGGTAAAGGCACAAGTTCATGCGGGTGGGCGAGGTAAGGCGGGAGGCGTAAAACTATTTGATACGGGGAGTGATGCAAAGCAGTTTGCCAGTGACTTATTAGGTACCAATCTAGTAACCTTCCAGACTGATGCGAAAGGACAGCCTATTAATCGCATTTTGGTTGAAGAAGTTTGCAATATTGAACGCGAGCTTTATCTAGGAGCGGTGCTGGATCGTGCATCATGTCGCGTTACCATCATGGCATCGACAGAGGGAGGGATGAATATTGAAGAAGTCGCAGTTAACTCACCTGAAAAGATTCTTAAAATACAGATCAATCCAATTACAGGTGTTATGCCGTTTCAATGCCGTGAATTAGCATTTGGATTAGAGCTTGAAGGTATTCAAATAAAGCAATTTGGACAAATTTTAATGGGGCTGGGCAAGCTCTTTATGGAAAAAGATTTGTCTTTGGTTGAAATCAATCCTTTGGTAGTCACAAAAGAGGGCGATTTACTTTGTTTAGATGGCAAAATCAATATTGATGGCAGTGCATTATTCCGCCATCCTGATTTAGCCAAGCTTCAGGATGAAAGCCAAGAAGATGCGCGTGAATTACGTGCTGCAAAATGGGATCTAAACTACGTTGCATTAGAGGGCAGTATTGGCTGTATGGTCAATGGTGCGGGCTTGGCAATGGGTACAATGGATATTATTAAATTGCAAGGTGGTGACCCAGCCAACTTCCTAGATGTTGGGGGTGCAGCAACGGCTGAACGTGTGGCAGAAGCTTTTAAAATTATTCTTTCTGATGATAAAGTGAAAGGTATTTTAGTGAATATTTTTGGTGGCATCGTGCGCTGTGATTTAATTGCTGAGGGAATTATAGTTGCAATAAAAGAAGTCAATATTAGCGTTCCTGTGGTTGTGAGGTTAGAAGGTAATCATGCGCTAGAAGGCACTGCACTATTAAATGAAAGTGGGCTTGATTTAATTAGCGCAACCGATTTAACGGATGCTGCCAATAAAATTGTAGCGGCAGTGGGAGAGCAAAGATGAGTATATTAATCAATAAAGACACAAAGGTCATTTGTCAGGGATTTACGGGCAAACAAGGTACCTTTCACTCCGAGCAAGCAATTGAATACGGCACACAAATGGTGGGCGGAGTCACACCAGGGAAGGGCGGGCAAACACATCTTGATCTACCCGTTTTTAATACAGTAAAAAATGCGGTGACAGAAACACAAGCCAACGCCAGCGTCATTTATGTTCCTGCTCCCTTCTGCAAAGACTCCATTATAGAAGCCGCTGAAGCAGGGATTGAACTTATTGTTTGTATCACAGAAGGTATTCCCGCATTAGATATGCTTGAAGCAAAAATGATTGTTGATAGCTACGGCTTGCGCTTAATTGGTCCTAACTGTCCTGGTATTATCACCCCTGATGAATGCAAAATTGGGATTATGCCAGGTGCTATTCATCAAGTAGGGAAAGTAGGTATCATCTCCCGATCAGGAACCTTAACGTATGAATGCGTCAAGCAGACTTCTGATCCTGGTTTTGGACAAAGCACTTGTATTGGCATCGGTGGTGATCCTATTCCTGGTACTAACTTTATTGATGCACTGGCACTCTTTGAAAAAGACCTGCAAACCGAAGCCATCCTAATGGTCGGGGAAATTGGTGGTACAGCAGAAGAAGAAGCGGCAGAGTTTATTCAAAGTAATGTGACCAAGCCTGTTGTCGCTTATATTGCAGGTGTGACTGCGCCTAAAGGCAAGCGTATGGGGCATGCAGGTGCAATTATTGCGGGTGGTAAAGGTACTGCGAATGAGAAATATGCAGTACTTGAAGCAGCGGGTGTACATACCGTGCGTTCGCCAGCAGAATTAGGCAAGGGTGTTGCTGAAACTACGGGTTGGTAGATTTGTGAGGATAAAAAATGAGATAGTTCAGCTTCTCCTCTAGCAATTTAAAGCTTAAGCATGTTTTTAACTAATGAATATTAAAATATAATTAATTATCAGTGGCTTGCATGTTATTGGTATGAAGAGGATAGCGCGAAAATTTTTTTCGCGCTATTTGTATTTAGTTATTTGTCAAACTTAGCGGGTATTCGTTAATAATCAAATTCCATTTGCTCAAAAACCCATTGGGCATTTTTCCCTGCAATAGACTTATGATTTTTCAAGTAGTTGAACTTTGACTGATCAATTTTCAATGAATCCATCATGCCACCATCTTTATCGAGAACTTCAGCCACTTTACTTTTTAAAAAGACTAAATATTGATAGGTATTTTTAGAAGCCTCGTCTAAATTAGAAGGGTTACCATGCCCTGGCACAATATGAGAAGGTTTGAACGCCGCCATTTTTTCAAACACATTAATCCAGCTCTGAAAGTTTTTTGCAGGACCAATACCTAGCATTCTGTTGTTAAAAACAATATCACCCGTGAACATGATTTTTTTATCAGGCATCCAAACGACAAGATCACCCACGGTATGAGCAGCACCAAAATGATGCAACTCTAGTTTCACCTTGCCCAATTGAACCTGTTTTGTAGTCTCAAATACCTCAGTTGCAGCAACAGGGTTGGTTTTTTTCAAGCTATCACCAATTAACATCTCAAGACGTGACATTTGAGCATCAGCTCTATCTTTTTGGTCAGCTTGAGTTTTACTTGAAGCAATAATTTTAGCCCCAAGTTTTTGAAAATATTCATTACCAAACCATCGATGATCCTGTCCGCCCGTATTAATGACAATTTTTATTGGTTTATCGGTAATGGTTTTAATTGTCTTATGAATTTGTTGTGCGCCAAGATAACTACCGCCAGAATCAATCAATATCACACCCTCATCAGTGACAATGACACCATGAGTTGAATTATTCCCAAAATTGTCTTTTGATCGCTGAGATAGCTCCCCCACTAATGCGTAGATATTGTCATCAACTTTATGCACTTTTAATAAAGCATCTGCCAATACAGTACTTGAGAACAACGACAGGATCGAAAATATAATTATTTTAAACATAAATAGCTCCTTCTATAAAATTTAGAGAAAAATAGTAATTTACAGTCGCTTAATCAACTTTAAACATCGCGTGACAAGCCAAACAGTTTTTCATTAAATCCCCTGTAAATTCTGCCAACATATCCATATCCTCATCTGCTGCCCTAATGACTAACTCCTCAAACATCATATGGGTAGGTCCTCCGATTTCTTCAAAAGAGACAGGTGTTTTCTTTTTTATAGAATCAGGCGTAGCACGCGCCATGCGGTTACCCGAATATCTTGCTGATTTTATAATTAACGCTCTGTCCTCTGT
>JAGLBQ010000319.1 GCA_023146675.1 Cocleimonas sp.
GTAAGCCCTAAGCTAATGCGTTTATCAGGGACATCTACAACGGGTAATTTTAATGTAAGACTGTGTCCCGTGTGCAGATCATCAACATGAGCACTTACATTTTTCTCTTCAATTATCGCGTGTAAATGCCATGATTCATTCGGGTGAGTGTAAACACCTTGATTGCTTGCAGAGTAAAAACCAACAACCGTAGCCTTTTGATGATTTCTGGTCTCAGTCGCCATTTGGAACATTTTTTCCTTACCGCCATGTCCTTCAAATTTTGGGTTTTGACCATTGATCACATGGATTTTCAATTCTTTAAAACCTCCTTCCAATAAAAAAGGAAAGGGCTTGTCTACATCTAATCCGTGCTCTTTAGCGTTAGTTAATATGACCTTAAATAGATCCTCTTTTGCCATAGGGCTTGAAAAATTGATGCTTTGCCATTTTTCTACGGTTGTCGTTGCTAATAAAACGGCTTTTTCATCTTCAGGGATTTTGTTCAGAGCGTTTCCAATGCCGTCCTTACCATAATCTAAGTAAACTTTCCCATTTAGAACCGTAATCTCACCCACTCCTTTTTGAATTGCACCAACCGCGTAGGAGTTTTTAGCAGGTATTGCTTTTTGTAAGCCAATGACACCATCCGTATTTTTCATATGGATCATTTTTTTATAATGACCGTAGCTTTTTATTTCTATGGTCTCAGCATAAGCTATGGGGTTAAGTAGTATTGCGAATAGAGAGGTTGTAAAAAATAGCGGCTTAATCATTATTAGTTTTCTCTTTTGTAGGATTAGCTCAAACTATAATCATGAATTGATAATTGTCAAATAAATTTTAAGCACTTCATACTATCTATATTTGGATATCTTCTTCTCTATCAGCTTCTTTAAGATATTTTTCTTTGCCTTTATTCACTACCATACACTTTTAATAACAGCCCCCTTGAAAAATTATAAATAGGCATAAAAAAGTATTGTTTATCAACAAATACTTGGTAGCAGATCAGATCTGTGATTTTAAAAAAAGAACAGCTGAGAAATAAACATTAATTCAATGATTTACATGTTTTTTCTGCTTTGAACTATCATAGTGTCACAGAAATGACCCACTACCAAAAAACAACAACAGGAACTACAAAAGAAAGCTGAGTGAAATAATAATCACAGGCTTTCTATTTTTTTTCCAAATTTATAAAAGAACGGTTGCACAAGGAAAAAAGTTATATATAATGCGCCCCTCTCAACGCCGCAATAGCTCAGTTGGTAGAGCAACTGACTTGTAATCAGTAGGTCCCGAGTTCGACTCTTGGTTGCGGCACCATATTCAGGTTTCTGGAGAATCTTCTCCAGAATGCCTTCTAATTCAAGAATATGGATTACTTTCCTAGATTTTATATTAGCAAGCAACATTTCAGTCAGTTGCTCTGCAATTTTCACATTTTTTCGTGATTTCTTATGTCTGTACTTTCACTTGACCTAATCAGGTCATTTTGTAGACATAAAAAAGGCCTGCCCCTCCGACGAAAGATAGGCAGACCTTCCAGCTTAGTTACAAGCGATGAACTAAGCTGTTTTGTCCCTGATGACTTGATTTTAAGTTAAACCTTAACTTTAAACAAGCGAAGACATCATGGAAAACAAACATCAAACAAATTCAATTATTATTACCATCTGCTCAACCAAGGGCGGTGTCGGTAAAACTACCTTAGCGGCTAATCTTTCTGGTTTACTTTCTGATCTGGGCTTTCGTGTCCTGATGGTCGATGGTGATATTCAGCCAGGTCTTACTTCTTATTATCCTTTAACCCATCTTTCTGATCATGGTCTGTATTCGCTGATTAAAGCTGAAATTGATCCTGCTCAGTGTATTTCAAAAACTTCTATTGCTGATATTGTTATTTCGGATGATCCCAGTGGTTCATTACAGCAGTGGATTAATTCTACCCCTGATGGACGTATTCGATTACGCAGCACGTTGGGTAAATTACGCACTAACTATGATTTTATAATTATTGACAGTCAGGGTGCGAATAGTCCTCTACAACATGCGACTGTTTTAGCCGCTGATATTCTGCTTTCCCCTATCCCGCCCGATATTATGTCGAGTCGTGAATTTTCTCGTGGCACATTGGCGATGTTGGAATCACTTGATCCACTTCGTGCGTTAGGTGCGCCACTGGGTCAACTTTATGGTTTGATCTACCGAAAAGACCGTACCAAAGATGCCCGTATTTTTGTGGATCAACTCACCAGTGAAACCTTTCAAAAATCAAATTCACGCATTCGCATTCTGCAAACGTTTATTCCTCAGCTCGTTGCCTATAAAAATGCGGCATCACAAAAAGTGCCTGTGCATAGCATTGACCAACGCGCTAAACAAACCCTTTGTGAACTTCTAAGCGAATTACTACCTAATCTTCAAACACATTGTCATGAATTTATTGGGGAAAACGAAGA
>JAGLBQ010000032.1 GCA_023146675.1 Cocleimonas sp.
ACCGTATTGCCTTCAATAAAGCCATAGCGAGCCGCATCTAATGGACCTGGCATAATACGCCCACGTCTTTTACGTGTGGCGGATGTACCTTCACCTCCAATGGCATCAATGGCGATATTATTAACATTTTCAATCTCGTTATCTTTAATCTCCCAGCGCACTACATTGCCATTGACAACAATACTTTCACTTGAGCCTGTGCGCATATCAGAGACTTCATTACCCTCTATAATCACATTGCGAATAGCTTGTCTTCTCTTATCTCCTGAGCCATAGACTGCAATTCCGTGCGCATCTACATTGCTATTAAAGCCGTGTATTTTATTATTTTTAATCAATATCTTATTGATATTTTCCCCTTCAATAAATATTGCAAATATCTCTTCATCTCCTGCTGCATGTCCTTTCAAGTTTAAATTTTCGATAATAACTTGTTTGGTATTTTCGCCGATATAAATAAACGTATCATTTTCGGCTGTAGTTAGTGGCAACATATCTGCAACGCCAACAAGTTTTGTTTTTGAACGAGATATTTCTAAAGGCAGATCGCCATCTATGCCTGTGCTTGTTACTTTAATAACGCAGTGTTTACCTGCTCCCACAACATCATCACAGGACTCTATCGCATCAGCAATAGAACCATCTGCAATAACATCTGGGGCTGATGAAAAGCCCCCAATCCACTCGCGATCTGGACGGTGCTTTTCAGCTAGAGGGGTTGCGCCCCACCCTCCTTTAGCAAGCGTTTGTAGTGGTGCTACTGCGAACATTAAGGCCAATAGGCTTGCATAAGTCAGTGATGTTTTTTTCATAAAAGGTGTTATTTTCAGCATGTGATTCATTGTTTTTTCTCTCTATTATTAGACTCACGCTAAAGTCTCATATCCCGCACTTCCTTATCCTTGCCGACAAGATAAAAGTATTCATTTAGGCGATAAAGGCGCAGGATGAAATATGGTTTACATTCCTGCAACAACACACCGCAAAATCCCATAATCCCATTTTTCTTCCAGAGCTATATAAAGTGGCTTAAGCGCTTGTTCTTCAACACTGTTTAGTGATTCTGCCATATTTTCTATTAATGTAATATCATCATCAGAAAGCCCAAGAGCATCTTTAGCTTTTAATGTACCTGCCTCAATCGCTTCAGACAGATGTGATTGCACCGTAGAAACAACAAAACCTCTTTTTTTCGCTATTTCTTCTAGTCCCATGCCGTTTTGATAAAGTAAGAGTGTTTCATTAACGGTATCGCTGAAGGTATTTTCTAATAATTCAGCCAGCGGATATTCCTTTACAATCGCTATAAATTCTTCTCCATAGTGCTCTAGCTTACTTTCTCCAACACCATTTATAGCAAGGAAAGAACTTTCTGACTGCGGTCTTTTGCGCGCTATTTCTACCAGTGTTTTATCACCAAAAATTACAAAGGCGGGTACATCTTGTTCTTTTGCTATAGCTAGTCTCTTTTCTCGCAATGCTTCATAGAGTGCTTGATCAACTGCCCGAAGATGAGTTTCTTTATTACGCTGTTTTTTTGTGTTTTGCTCTTTAGCGGAATATTTTCTAGCACTTATTTTTTCTTCCCCGCGCAATACAGGTCGTGCTTTTTCTGTCAGCTCTAATGCACCAAAGCGGTCAGCATCTATACGTAAATACCCTTGTGCTATTAATTGCCTAATTAAGCTGCGCCATTCAACTTGTTTAAGATGACTTCCCATGCTCCAAACGGCCAGCTGATCATGACCATTGCGCCTGATACGATCGTCTGTTTTACCGACTAAAATGTCGATGACATAAATTACACCAAATTGTTGTCCTGTACGGTAAACGGCTGATAATGCTTTTTGCGCATCAACAGATGCATCCCATGTTTCTGGTGGATTTAAACAGTTATCACAATTGCCACAAGGTTTTTCCATTTCCTCATCAAAGTATTTAAGAATAGTTTGGCGGCGACATTCAGTTGATTCGCACAAGCCCAGCATTGCATCTAACTTATTTCTAATAATGCGCTTATATTCTGGACTACCATCACCCTCATCAAGCATTCTGCCCAGCATGCTTAGATCTTGTAGTCCGTAGCTCATCCATGCATTGGCAGGCTCACCATCACGACCCGCCCTGCCCGTCTCCTGATAATAGGCTTCAATATTTTTTGGCAGGCTTAAATGTGCTACAAAACGTACATCTGGCTTGTCAATCCCCATACCAAAAGCGATGGTAGCAACAATAATCACACTGTCATCTCGTAAAAATCGCTCCTGATGTTCCTGTCTTATATGTGCAGGCATTCCTGCATGATAGGCTAAGGCGATACGTCCTTTGGAGCATAGATACTCCGCAGTATCTTCTACTTTTTTTCTTGATAAACAATAGACTATTCCTGCTTCTTTAGGATGATTTTGCTCTATAAAATTTAATAGCCGAGTGCGTGCATTGGATGCCTGAGAGATAATATAGCGAATATTGGGACGGTCGAAGCTGCTAACATAGGTTTGGGCGCGAAATAATCCCAATTGATTGATGATTTCAGAACGTGTTCTGGCATCAGCAGTGGCAGTTAATGCAATGCGTGGAATATTAGGAAAGCGCTCTGGCAAGACCGATAGTTGTTGATACTCTGGGCGAAAGTCATGCCCCCATTGTGATACACAGTGGGCTTCATCTATAGCAATCAATGAGATATAACTACTACTTAATAAATTGAGTGTCGCTGGCATTAGTAGCCGCTCAGGTGCCACATAGAGAAAGTCCAACTGGTTATTAAGCAAAGCATCTTGTACATAGCGCGCCTCATCATAAGACTGGGTGGAATTTAGAAAGGCCGCCCTAAGCCCTAGTTGACGTAGCGCATTCACTTGGTCTTGCATTAAAGCAATTAAGGGAGAAACAATAATGCCAACACCATCACGAACTAATGCTGGGATTTGATAACATAAAGATTTACCACCACCTGTCGGCATAAGCACAAACGCATCGTTACCATTAATGATGGTATCAATAATATCTGCTTGTTGATGACGATATTCATTATAACCAAAGGTATTTGTTAGTATTTGCTGCGCTTGTTCCATAAGTGCTCTTTTTGGGTCTATTTTTTGTAACTTCTCGGCGCTAATATTAGCGAATTTCCAAGAATATGCTAGAATTGATCCTCTTCTTTTAGTTACAGGTTCCCCGCGCATGTCAGATGAAAATAAGGCTTCATTAACTTACCGAGATTCAGGTGTTGATATCGATACTGGTAATGCATTGATTGACCGTATTAAACCACATACTCAACGTACAAAAAGACCTGAGGTGCTTGGAAGTATAGGTGGGTTTGGCGCAATGATGTCCATTCCTACTAAATATGAAAATCCTATTTTAGTATCAGGTACCGATGGTGTTGGCACAAAATTGAAATTAGCCATAGAAGCTGAATTATATGACACCATAGGTATAGATCTTGTTGCTATGTGTGTCAACGATATTATCGTTGTTGGTGCTGAGCCCTTGTTCTTCCTTGATTATTATGCAACAGCCAAGCTGGATAATGATGTTGCAGAAGATGTTATCAAAGGAATTGCTGATGGATGCGAACAAGCAGGTGCTTCTTTGATTGGCGGAGAAACGGCTGAGATGCCTGGTATGTATACAGGAAAGGATTTTGACTTGGCTGGATTTTCAGTTGGCGTCGTTGAGCGTGAGCAAATACTAGATCAAAGTAATGTACAATATGGTGACGTACTAATCGGTATTGAATCATCAGGGCCGCATTCAAATGGTTATTCTTTAATACGCAAGGTTTTGGATATTAGTGATGCTTCTTTACATGATGTTATTGGAGAAGGCGATAACTCTATTTCATTAGGCAAAGCATTATTAGAACCAACTAATATTTACGTTAAGCCCATTCTACAGCTATTAAAGCAATTTGATATTCATGCCATTGCGCATATTACAGGGGGTGGTTTAACTGAAAACTTACCTCGCGTTTTACCGACGAAAAGCAAAGCAGTGATCGACTTAAATTCTTGGGATCGTCCTGTTGTGTTTGACTGGCTACAACAGAAAGGTAATATTGAAGAAGTTGAAATGCTACGCACTTTTAATTGCGGTATTGGCATGGTTATTGTGGTTGCTGAAGAAGAAGTTGAGGAAATCATTAATACAATACGGCTTCAAGGCATGACAAGCTGGCCAATTGGAATTGTAGATGGCACAGATAAAGAAGAAGCGCATGTAGAGTATGTCTAAATCTCGACTTATTGTTTTAATTTCGGGCAGCGGCTCTAATTTACAAGCAATTATTGACCATATTGATGCAGGTGAAATTAACGCGAATATTTTATCTGTTATTAGCAATAAAGCAAATGCTTATGGGTTAGAAAGAGCTAAAGCAGCGGGGATTGCAACGGCTATTGTTGATCATACTCAATATGATAGCCGCGAACTATTTGATCAGTCGCTAGCTGAAATAATTGATCAATCTTCTCCAGATATTATTATTCTTGCAGGTTTTATGCGTATTTTGACAGAAACATTTGTAATGCGCTATGTAGGGAAGCTGATCAATATTCATCCTTCTCTATTACCTCTGTATCGTGGTCTGCATACACATAAACGTGCTTTGCAAGACAAGACTACTCAGCATGGTGCTAGCGTCCACTTTGTAACACCCGAACTGGATGCTGGTGCTGTTATTGTACAAGGTGTTGTTTCTATTAAAAATAATGATAATGAAGAAACATTGGCTGCTCGAGTGCATCAAATAGAACATATTATTTATCCGCAAGCAGTTAAGTTGCTAACAGAAAATAAAGTCGAGTTAAAAGCTGATCACGTTTATATTAACAACCAATTATTACAACAGCCCAAGCAATATTATCTTAAAAAATAACAAGGTTAATCAATGAATTATATAACATGGAATATAGATCCTGTGCTTGTTGCGCTAGGTCCATTAAAAGTCCACTGGTATGGACTGCTCTTTGCACTAGGTTTTATTATTGGCTTTCAAATTATGCAGTGGATTTTTAAGCGTGAGAATAAAAATATTGAAGATCTTGATAGATTGCTGTGGTTTTTATTAATTGGAGTCATTATAGGTGCACGTTTAGCACATGTTATTTTCTATGATCCTAGCTATTATTTTAGCGACCCCATTAAAATTCTGAAAATATGGGAAGGTGGATTAGCCAGTCATGGAGGCGCAATTGGCGCATTAATAGGTTTATACCTCTTCAAGCGTAATACAGAGTACTCTTACCTCTGGTTGCTAGATAGGTTGGCTATTCCAACGGCTTTGGTTGCCACTTTTATTCGCATAGGTAATTTATTTAACTCAGAAATTGCCGGCATACAAACAACCGTACCTTGGGCGATAATATTTGAACGTATTGATATACTGCCTCGTCATCCAGCTCAAGTATACGAAGCCTTATCCTATCTGTTTATTTTTATTGTCTTATTTTCGCTTTATAAAATAAGCAAAATCAAAGATAAACCAGGAATGTTATTTGGTATTTTGTTAAGTTTTGTATTTATTGCCCGTTTATTGATAGAATTTGTGAAAACAAAACAAGCAGCCTATAGTTCTGACCTATGGCTTAGCACAGGGCAGTTACTTAGCATTCCTTTTATTCTAGTGGGTTTGTTATTAATTTTTCTAGCAATGAAAAAAACTACTTAGTTGATGCGGTTAGAGATGAAGGGGCTTTGAGAGGGTAGGCATTGAGTTTTACCACACGTTTCCAGCGTAAATGTACAATTTTTTTTTCTTTGGCACTTAGTCCTTGATACCATTTTTTGCCAAATTGAATACGCTGTTTCACCTCTCTTGGTTGCTGCTGATACCATTGAAACCATTTTTTAGTACGTAATCGTGCATCTGGTTTCATTCTTTTCCAGCTATTAAGACGCTTTTTGAGACGTTTTCTTTGCTCTAATGTCATTTGTAGCCATAGCTGAGATGTATTTGATAGTTTGTTCTGTTTACTTTCGCCTAAACTAATCCAATCTCTTGCGTATGATTTTAATAATTTTTGCTGACCAGGGCTTAGTTCAGTCCACGGGACGGGGACTCCCGTAGCACTTAGGGATATAAAAAGAATGGTGACAGGTAATGTGGATTTTAGAGTCGGATGCATTATATCTGATTTTCTATTGGCTTTTTTCTACTGCTAAATCAAGCCATTGATAAAATTCCATATTATTATAGAAATCAATTTCTTCATTATTTGATAACAAATCAATATTATTAACTAAGGTGTTATCTAGTGAGGTTGTTTTAAATGAAAAAAAAGCTATAATAATTATGACAGAAACTATAATAAAACAACAAAAAAGTAATATGGTCAATCGTTTTTTTCTATCACTTTCTAGTATTTCTTCGCGTAAATTATTATGAAGCGCCTCTATTGAATCAGGGGGATTAAGCTCATCTCTCCAATGAGCATGCGATATTTGATCAGGTCTTAATTCCTGCGAATTCATGGAAAATTGTCCCTATTAGTAGTGAAAAGTCTACAAATAAAATTTCGCTACGATTAAAAATCTCCACGCATATTAATACTATATTGCTATCCTTTTAGCAATATAAAAAATACTTATCTTAGTGTTTTTCTTAGATTTGTCTGTATGTTATTGTTTTATTTTCAAGCGAACTCGAAGTCGTCGAAACTCACTTTCCGTAGTCATATCTTTAGTGATAAGTAAAGTATATTTATTTTCTTTATGCACATTAAAATTAATAACAATCAGGTATTGGCTACTAAAACTACTATCAAGAGGGATTATATTATTATGTTTAGCTACGGAGGTGATCACAGACCAATCACCTGATGAATTGATGTGCAACTCTAGAATAGACTTGCTTAATGTTCGCACGACATGCCAGCGATAAAAATACTGATATGAGCTTACGATGATGATTAAGAGGAATAAAAGTGCAAACTTTGATGGTGATTGCGTCATAGAGACAACAATAAGTGCAACCAGTAAATGCACTGCTGCAATTATTATTGTTATCATTTTGCTTGATTTAAAGTGTAGTTTTAATGGCTTATTAAAAGCATTTGATGACATAAATGGGTGTAATTCAACTCAAGGTATCGCTGCTGAGAATACAGAGTAAATACCCCATATGAGCTACAAAAGTAGCCGCATCTTAAAAATGTTTAGCTAGGTTAGAAACAATCGCTCAAAATTTTCACTGCTTATTTTAGCAATATGCTGATAACTATCACCACGTAGCTCTGCTACTTTTTCAGCAACATATTTTACATAAGCAGGTTGGTTTAATTTCCCACGCTTTGGTACTGGAGCTAACCAAGGAGAATCAGTTTCAATCAGAATTCTATCTTCAGGAACTTGCTGTGCAACATATTGAAGTTCTTTAGCACTATTAAAGGTGACGATTCCTGAAAATGATATATGAAAATTTAGGTCAATTGCTTTTTGCGCAGTTTCCCAGTCTTCGGCAAAGCAGTGCATTACACCACCAATTGAATCAGCTCCCTCTTCCGCCAAAATTTTCAAAGTATCCTCTT